>NZ_JAVTWC010000008.1:8050-111660 GCF_032229445.1 Tahibacter sp. | reverse complement strand
GGCGGCACCTTCACCATCACCAACGGCGGCACCTTCGGTTCGCTGTTCTCCACGCCGATCGTCAACCCGCCGCAGAGCGCGATCCTCGGCATGCATGCGATAAAAGACCGCGCCATCGTCGAGAACGGCCAGGTCGTGGCCGCGCCGATGATGTACGTCGCGCTGTCCTACGATCACCGCATCATCGACGGCAAGGATGCGGTGCTGTTTCTCGTCGACATCAAGAACCAGCTGGAAAACCCGGCCAAGATGCTGCTGGGCCTGTGATGAAACCGGCCGGACTGCTGATCGGCGCCGTGCTGGCCGCGGTGTCTGGCGCTGCCAATGCAGCGCCGGATCCGGTTGCGCGGACGCGAGTGGTCGAGATCCTCACGGAGTTCGACGCGATCTCTGTCATAGACCTTGGCAATTGCGACCACGAGTATCCGGCATTCAGCAAAGCGTATGAGGCGCTGGTCGATTCGCCGGACTCAGTCGCGATGAAGCGCGTGCTGGATCACTTCGAACTCAAGCCCGAAGCGCCCGCGAACGTCGAGCACAACCCGAGCGCCGACCAATGTCTTGCCGTGCTCGACAAGGCCAAGGCCTTGTTCGAGCGCCACGGCGACTACATCCAGAAGCTTGCCGCGAGCCTGCCGCCGCCCGCGTCCGTCGACTAAACCAGGAAGAACATGATGAGCGAACAACACTACGACGTCGTCGTGATCGGCGCCGGCCCGGCCGGCTATGTGGCTGCGATCCGCGCCGCGCAACTGGGCCTCAAGACCGCCTGCGTCGACGCTTTCATCGGCAAGGACGGCAAGCCCGCCCTCGGCGGCACCTGCCTCAATGTCGGCTGCATTCCGTCCAAGGCGCTGCTGGATTCGTCCAAGCAGTTCCACAACCTGACCCACAACTTCGCCGTGCACGGCATCGCGGCCGCGAATCCGAGCATCGACGTCGGCACCATGGTCGGGCGCAAGGACAAGATCGTCAAACAGTTCACCGGCGGCATCACCTCCTTGTTCAAGGCCAACAAGGTGACGCCGATCGCGGGCTTCGCGACGCTGAAGCCGGGCCGTGTGGTATCGATCAAGGGCCATGACGGCAGCGTATCGGAGATAAGCGGCACCAACGTCATCATAGGCGTGGGCTCGGTGCCGATCGAACTTCCCTTCGCGAAATTCGACAACAAGCTCATTGTGGACAATGCTGGCGCACTCGATTTCGACGCGACGCCGGCGCGCCTCGGCGTCATCGGCGCCGGCGTGATCGGCCTCGAACTCGGCAGCGTGTGGAAGCGTCTGGGTTCCGAAGTGACCGTCCTGGAAGCGCTGCCCGACTTCCTCGCAGCCGCCGATGCCGACATCGCCAAGGCTGCCGCGCGCGAGTTCAAGAAGCAGGGCCTCGACATCCGCCTCGGCGCCAAACTCAGCAAGGCGCAGATCAACGGCAACGAAGTGCACCTGACCTACAGCGATGCCAAGAGCGAGCAGAACCTCGTCGTCGACCGGCTGCTCGTCGCCGTGGGCCGTCGCGCCGCGACGAACGGCCTCCTCGCCGAAGGCACCGGTGTGCAGCTCGACGAGCGCGGCCGCGTCGTCGTCGACGATCACTGCCACACCGGCGTCGATGGCGTCTGGGCTGTTGGCGACTGCGTACGCGGCCCGATGCTCGCGCATAAGGGTTCCGAGGAAGGCATCGCCGTGGCCGAGCTCATCGCCGGCCGTGCGGGTCACGTCAACCTCGACACCGTGCCCTGGGTCATCTACACCGAGCCAGAGATCGCCTGGGTCGGCAAGACCGAGGAACAGCTCAAGGCAGAGGGCGTGCCCTATCGCACAGGTTCGTTCCCGTTCGCCGCTATCGGCCGCGCCGTCGCGATGAACGAAACCGCCGGCATGGTCAAGGTCATCGCTCACGCCGACACCGACCGCCTGCTCGGCGTACACATGGTCGGCGCGTGCGTCTCCGAAATGATCCACGAAGCCGTGGTCGCGATGGAATTCAAGGGTTCGGCCGAAGATCTCGCGCGCATCTGCCATGCCCATCCGACGCTCTCGGAAGCCGTCCACGAGGCAGCCCTCGCGGTCGACAAGCGCGCGATCCACAAGGCGAACTGAGGGCACGGCGGCTTTCGCGTGCGTCGCCGCACACGTCATCCCGTTCCCAAGCCTCCGGTCCGTTGTGCGTTCAGGAAAGCCAGAACCCACGCTCCTGAGCGCTTGCCCGGCCCTCCCCTTGAAGGGGAGGGAGTCGTCCGGTCGAAGCCGTGCGCTTCTACGGGAATAGCGAGCCGCCTGAAGCCCTCTCACCTTCAACGGGGTTGGAGCCGATGGCCAAGAACCGAAAGGTCCTCAGCGGCTTCAACGCCCGACAGGACGGAGGATTGGGTGGGCCTCGCGCGCGACCTGCGCGACGTGGCACAGGCGCGCTGGTGGACGGCCGATCTCGCCTCTGCGCTACGTCGCGAATGACTGGGGCCGCGCCGTTCAGCAGGGCAATGCTCCGTTCCGTTTCGCACCGCGCGAGGGCGGCACATTTTTTCGCGCCATACGGCTGGCGCGAAACCGAATTCCATTCGGCCTGGGACCATGCCTGGCGCCTCGATCGCAAGACGGCCCATGCCTCGCTCCTGCGCGCGCTGTCCTGGATCGCGCCACGCCGCAAGGAGGAAGCGGTCCGGCGCATGTCCTCGATCGTGTTGCTGCAAGCCGACGACACGCCCCCGTCCTCCAACCATCAGGAGCATTGCGCATGAGCAGCACCCCGTCCTTCCGCGCCTTCCGTATCCACAACGACGCCGCCGGCTATCGCGCAGGCATCGAGAAGCTGCAACTCGACGATCTCGCCGCCGGCGAGGTCGTGATCAAGGTTGCCCACTCCAGCGTGAACTACAAGGACGCACTCGCCGGCACGGGCAAAGGCAAGATCCTGCGCCAGTACCCCATGAATGGCGGCATCGACGTGGCCGGCTACGTGGTCGCGTCGGCCGATCACCGCTACCGCGAGGGCGACGCGGTACTGTGCACCGGTTCGGGCCTGAGCGAGACACGCGACGGTGGCTATTCGGAATACGCGCGCCTGCAGGCCGAATGGATCATCCCTCTGCCGGCCGGCCTGACCTTGCGCGAAAGCATGATCATCGGTACGGCGGGCTTCACCGCCGCATTGTCGCTGTATCGCATGGAACAGAACGAGCAGCATCCGGACCTGGGTCCGGTCGTCGTGACCGGTGCGACCGGCGGCGTGGGCTCGCTCGCCATCGCGATCCTGAGCAAGGCGGGCTACGAAGCGCATGCCATCACCGGCAAAGTCGAGCAGTTCGATTGGCTGATCGGCCTGGGTGCCAAACAGTGCATCGCGCGCAAAGAGCTGTACTGGGGTCAGCGTCCGCTCGAAACCAGCCGCTGGGCCGGCGCGATCGACAACGTCGGCAGCGAGATGCTGGCGGGCCTGACGCGCGTCATCCATCCCTACGGCAATATCGCGAGCTGCGGACTGGCCGGCGGCCACGATCTCGCGACCACGGTCATGCCTTTCATCATCCGCGGCGTCAGCCTGCTCGGCATTGCCTCCTCCGGCACGGCCAGGCCTACGCGCGAGCGCGTCTGGGAACGCCTCGCCGGCGACTGGAAGCCAGCAGGGCTGGATACGATCTGCACGCGCGAGATCACCCTCGACCAACTGCCGGATGTCTTCGACGGCATGCTCGCCGGTGGCTCGCTCGGGCGAACTCTGGTAAACATCGGCTGATGCGCCGCGGCTTCGTCCTGCCCGCTGCGCCAACCATCCGCTAACCACGACCGGCACCGGGCGCCGCTGTTGCCAAGCGGTCGCCCGCCGGTAGAATGTCCCAGCCGCATCGCGGCCTACAGGGGTGATAAAGCAATCATGGCGCGAATTCTGATCGTCGACGATTCCCAGTCCCAGCTGCTGGGCCTCAAGCGCATCGTCGAGAAAATGGGCCACGAAATCATTACGGCCGAAGACGGCGCCGCCGGTGTGGAAGTCGCCAAGCGTGAAATCCCCGACCTCATCCTCATGGACGTGGTCATGCCGAACTTGAACGGCTTCCAGGCCACACGCACCATCTCGCGCGAAGCCAAGACCAGTCACATTCCCATCATCCTGGTCACGACCAAGGACCAGGAAACCGACAAGGTCTGGGGCATGCGCCAGGGCGCCAAGGCTTATGTGACCAAGCCGATCAACGAGGCGGAGCTGGTCAAGGTCATCAACGAGCTGCTGCCGAAGTAAGTCACGCCACTGCTGGACACAAAAAAGGAGCCGCGAGGCTCCTTTTTTGTTTGCGCGGCGAATGCCGAAGTTTGCGCAACCGTCACTCGCCGAACGCGTCGCGCAGGCGCATATAGGCCTCGCGCTGCTCGTCGCTGTGGGCCGCAGGAGCACGCACCTCGAGCACGACATACTGGTCGCCGGATTCGCCGCCCGGCATGCCACGGCCCTTGAGCCGCATCTTGCGGCCCGAATCCGAGCCCGGTGGAATTTTCAGGTCCACTTCGCCCGCGAGGGTGGGCACCTTCAGCGTCGCGCCCAGCGCGGCGTCCCACGGCGCGATCGGCAGTTTCACCGTCACGTCGCGGCCATCGAGCACAAAGCGCGCATGCGGCCGCAGCTGGATCTCCAGCAGCACGTCGCCGGCCGGGCCGCCATTGCGTCCCGGATGACCTTTGCCGCGCAGGCGGATGGTCTGGCCCGGCAGGATGCCGGCCGGAATCGTCACATCGAGTCTTTCGCCGTTGAGTTCCAGCCGCTGCGTGCCGCCGGTGAACGCGGTTTCCAGATCAATCGCCGCATGCGCGCGCAGATCCTGGCCGCGGCGCGGGTTCGTATTCGCGTTCGCGCGCCCGCCGCTGCGGCCGAACAACGATTCGAAAAAATCGCTGAAGCCTTCGTTGCCAGCGCCTTCTGCGCCCTGGCGGAATCCACCGAAGCCGCCGAAATCCGGCGTCGGCTGGAACTCTTCGCCAGGCTTGTAGCCGCGCGCGCGCAGCGCGTCATATTCGCGGCGCTTTTCCGGGTCCTTGAGCGCCTCGTAGGCCTCGTTCACGGCCTTGAACTTGTCCTCGGCGCCAGCCTCTTTGCTGACGTCCGGATGGTATTTGCGTGCGAGCTTGCGGAATGCGCTCTTGAGCTCGGCGTCAGTGGCCTCGGGCTTGACGCCCAAGGTGTCGTAGTAGTCCTTGAACTGCATGCTGTCTACCCTGCGGAATCAGTTTGCCCAGGCCGCACCGCGGTCCTGGCGAGCTGCGCAACAGTAATGGTACGGCCGACAAACGAACAGGCCCGCGGCGGATCACTCCGCCACGGGCCGGGGTTGCATCGGCTGCGCCGTGGCGTCAGCTCGCGGCGATGCTGATGCGGCGCGGCGAGCTTTCCGGGCGCTTCGGGATCGAAATCTCGAGAACGCCGAGCTTGCCACTCGCGGTGATGCCCTCGGCATCGGCGCTGTCCGGCAGCGCGAAGCGGCGGTAGAACACGCCCTGCTCTCGCTCGGTACGGCTCGCCTTGCCGCTCGGCTCAGCCTCATTCCTGCGTTCGCCCTTGATAGACAGAATTCCCTTGTCCATCTGGATCTCGATGGCATTGGGGTCCACGCCGGGCACATCGGCCAGGATCACGAAGCGCTTGTCCTCCTCGCGGATGTCGACGCGTGGCGTCCACTGGCTCGTGACGACGTTGGACTGGTCCGACTCGTCGGTATGGAACAGACGCTCGAACGCGTGCTTGATTTCGTCCTGGAAGCCGGCGGGAACAGACCAGCGGTAGTTACGCGAAATGTTCATGCTATCTCCTGATTCGGGCGGCGCGACCACCGCGCCATGGCCTGGAAAGTAGGTACCGCTCTGGCGCTTTCAAGAGGTGTCCATGCGATCGGCTGCGCGGTGCCGGTGCCGGCTGCAATCCGGCTATGATCCCCGCCTCCCCCGCAAGCGAGATTCCGCATGACCATCGAAATCGGCTCACGCATTCCGTCGGTGACGCTCAACGTGCTCAAGGACGGCGTGCAGGCCATCACCACCGACGAGATCTTCAGCGGCCGCAAGGTCGTGCTGTTCTCGGTGCCCGGCGCGTTCACACCGACCTGCTCGGCCAAGCACCTGCCCGGCTATGTGGAAAATTTCGACAAGTTCCAGAGTCGCGGCATCGACGTCGCATGCATGGCGGTTAACGACGCCTATGTCATGAAGGCCTGGTCCAAGGACCAGCACGTTCCCGAGGCGCTGATCATGCTCGCCGACGGCAACGCGAACCTGGCCCGTGCGCTGGGCCTGGAAATGGACGCGAGTGCATTCGGCATGGGCGTGCGCTCCAAACGTTTCGCGCTGTATGCCGAGGACGGCGTGGTCAAGGCGCTCAACGTCGATGCACCCGGCGAGTTCAAGGTCTCCAGCGCGCAGGCCGTGCTCGAAACCATCGGCGACTGAATCGACCGCCGCGCGACGCCCGGCCAGCCGCGCGAAACGCGAAAACAGAAAAACCGCGGCATCGCTGCCGCGGTTTTTCTTTGGGACTCACGCCGGCGGAGGGTTTACTCGGTCGACGCGTCGTCGCTGGCGGCTGCCTCGCCCGACGATGCGGCATCGTCCGGCGAGGCAGCGTCCTGCAGTGGCCCGGCAGTGGCGACGGCGTCGGCGGAGTCGCCTTCGCCAGCCTGACTTTCCGCATCAGCCTCATCGTCGCCGAGCAGGGCCAAGCCGACCACGCTGGTCAGTGCCTCGTTCTCGGGCAGGCGGATCAGGGTGACGCCCTGCGTGTTGCGGCCGACACGGGCGATCTCCGCTGCACGCGTGCGCACGAGCGTGCCCTGGTTGGAGATCAGCATGAGCTCATGCGCATCGTCGAGCTGTACCGCCGCGACCAACGCGCCGTTGCGCCCCGAACACTGGATCGCGATGACGCCCTGCGTGCCGCGACCCTTGCGCGGGTATTCCTCGAGCGGCGTGCGCTTGCCGTAGCCGCGTTCGGTCGCCGTCAGGATGTCGCCGTCGCCGTCCACCGCGATCATCGACACCACTTCGGCGCTGTCGGTCAGTCTCATGCCGCGCACGCCGTGGGCGACGCGGCCCATCGGCCGTACTTCGTCTTCGGCGAATCGCACGGCCTTGCCGTTGGACGCGAACATCAGCACGTCGCGTGTGCCGTCGGTCAACGCGACGCCAACGAGGCCGTCGCCGTCGTCGAGATCGATCGCGCGGATGCCATTGGCGCGCGGACGCGAATAGTCGGCCAGAGAGGTCTTCTTCACCGTGCCCTGGCGCGTCGCGAAGAACACGTAGCGGTCGACCGGGAATTCGCGCACCGACTGCACCGCCTGGATCTTCTCGCCGGGCTCCAGCGGCAGCAGGTTCACGATCGGCTTGCCGCGCGAGTTCGGACCGGCGTCGGGAATCTGGTAGACCTTCTGCCAGAACACACGGCCCGCGCTCGTGAACGTCAGCAGCGTATCGTGCGTGTTGACGATCCAGACCTGGGCGACGAAATCTTCTTCCTTCATCGCGGTGGCGGAGCGGCCCCTGCCGCCGCGCTTCTGCGCGCGATAGGTCGTGATCGGCTGGCGCTTGACATAGCCCGTGTGCGACAGCGTGACCACCACGTCCTCAGGCTCGATGAGATCGAGCACATCGAGGTCTTCCTGGCTGTGCTGGATCACCGTGCGGCGTTCGTCGCCGTAGGCTTCCTTCATCTCGACCAGCTCGCCGCGGATCAGTGCGAGCAGCACGGCCGGATCGGACAGGATCTCGATGAGGCCCTTGATCGCCGACAGCAGCTGCTTGTATTCGTCGGTCAGCTTGTCCTGCTCCAGCCCGGTCAGGCGGTTCAGGCGCATTTCGAGGATTTCCTTGGCCTGCACCTCCGACAGCTGGTAGCCGTGCTCGCCGAGGCCGGCGTTCGCGTCGAGTTCCTCGGGTCGCGAGGCACCGGAGCCGGCGGCTTCGAGCAGGCTGCGCACCAGGCCCGGGTCCCAGCGCTTGGCCAGCATGCGCTCCTTGGCCACGGCCGGCGATTCGGAGGTCTTGATCAGCTCGATCATCTCGTCGATGTTCGCGAGCGCAACGGTCAGACCTTCGAGGATGTGCGCACGCGCACGCGCCTTGCGCAGTTCGAAGATGGTGCGGCGCGTGACGACTTCGCGGCGGTGGCGGATGAAGGCCTCGAGGATTTCCTTGAGGCCGAGCAGGCGCGGCTGGCCGTCGACCAGGGCGACCATGTTGATGCCGAACGTCACCTGCAGCTGGGTCTGCTGGAACAGGTTGTTCAGCAGCACGTCGGCCATCGTGTCCTTGCGCACTTCGATGACGATGCGCATGCCGTCCTTGTCGGATTCGTCGCGCAGGCCGTCGGGCGAAATGCCCTCGATCTTCTTTTCCTTGTGCAGCTCGGCGATCTTCTCGATCAGCCGCGCCTTGTTGACCTGGTAGGGCAGCTCCGAAACGATGATCGTCTCGCGGCCGTTCGCCTCGGTCTCGATATCGGCCTTGGCGCGGATCAGGATGCGGCCACGGCCTGTTTTATACGCTTCCACAATGCCGGAAGCGCCGTTGATGATTCCGGCGGTCGGGAAGTCCGGGCCGGTGATGTAGCGCATCAGGTCATCGATGCCGAGCGAGGGCTCGTCGATCAGCGCGATCGTCGCGTTGATGACCTCGGTCATGTTGTGCGGCGGAATGTTCGTCGCCATGCCCACGGCGATGCCGGCGGAACCGTTGATGAGCAGGTTCGGCACGCGCGTCGGCAGTACCGTCGGCTCGAATTCCTTCTCGTCGTAGTTGGGCTGGAAATCGACGGTTTCCTTGTCGATGTCGGCGGTCAGCTCCGAGGCCAGGCGGTCGAGGCGACATTCCGTGTAGCGCATCGCCGCGGCGGCGTCGCCGTCGATGGAACCGAAGTTGCCCTGTCCGTCGACCAGCGGGTAGCGCAGCGAGAAGTCCTGCGCCATGCGCACGAGCGTGTCGTAGATCGAGGCGTCGCCATGCGGATGGTATTTACCCATCACGTCACCGACGATGCGCGCGCACTTCACGTACGGCCGGTTCCAGAAATTGTTGACTTCGTACATGCCGAACAATACGCGCCGGTGCACGGGCTTGAGACCGTCGCGGACATCCGGCAGGGCGCGGCCGACGATCACGCTCATGGCGTAATCGAGATAGCTCTGCCGCATCTCGTCTTCAATGTTGACGCGTATGACTTCTTTGGCTAGTTCCGCCATCGGGATTCCAGGGTTCTGACGCTAGACGACCTGCAGTCCGCCCTGGGCCGGGCGGACGCCGAAAAATAACGCGCGAGGATACCACAGAACGGCGTCGCAACCGCGTCGGAAGCCCTTGTTTCTGGCCGTTTTTTACCGTTTATGACGGCACGGGCGCACGCCCCGGACGGAGGGTGCGGAAAATCAGGTCAGCTGGCGCAATTCCTCGGCCAGCAGCACCGGAATTTCCGCCGCCTCGAACTGGCGCGCGAACAGCGGCACGGCAAAGAAAAAGCGCTCGCCGTGCTTGTCCAGCACATAGGCCAGCTGCAGGCGCGCGAAGGAACGCCGCAGCATCTCGACCTCGATATTGGCCCAGGGCCGCAGCAGTTCGACCATGTCCGCGAGGCTGGTGCCGGCCTGCGCCGCGACGCGGTACACCACGATGCGGTCCAGCCGCGAGGCGCGCTCGTCATGACTGAGCCGGCCCCAGCCCGCGAGCGCGTCGAGCACGGCCTGGGAGTTCAGGGCGCGCTCGACGTCGCCGGACTCGATCGCGCGGCCGCCCCGGTCCAGCGCCTCGAGGCACTCCTGGCACAGGATCGCGATGAGGTTCGCGCGCCTGCCGCTCTGCTGCACGATGCGCTCGACCAGCGCGTGATCCGCGAAGCGCAGGTTGAGCACGCCCAGCGGCACGGTCGCGAGTTCGCGGCAGGCCTCGGCTTCCAGCCCGCCGACACTGACGACTTCACCGAAATTGCGCAGCGGCGACTGGTAGTCCAGCGCCGCGGCGGCGTAGAGGTCCCAGAAACCGGCGAGCAGGAAATGGCAGCGCCCTTCCTCGGACAGCGCGCGCATCGCCGACAGCTCGGCGTAGTCGCGCGCCGCGTCGGCGCGGAAGAACGGATCGGCCTCGTCGATCAGGAGCAGCAGACGCTTGCCACCCTGCTGGCGCACCAGTTCGGCGACGACAGTCGACAGGTCGCTGTCCAGCGGCAGGCCACTCTGCGCGGCCAGGCGCGGCAGCAGGCGATGATCGCGCAGCACGACGTAGACGCAGGCCAGATGCGGGTGCGCGCGCAGGCGCCGTTCGATCGCCTTCATGAGGCTGGTCTTGCCGAGCTGGCGGCCGCCGATCAGCAGGTAATTCGACGGTTCGCGCTGCACCACCCGCGCCAGCAGGCTCTCGCGGCCGAAGAACGACGACGCGCGCGCGACACCGCCGCGGGTCTGGTATGGCGAGATTCGCGTGAGGCGCAGCTGCTGCGCCATCGCCCGCAGCAGAACGTGAAGCGGCTCGCGTTCGAGCAGCCAGGCGGTCTGGATTTCCTGGCTGATGCAGACGAACAGATTGGCGCGCTCGGCACACAGCCCACGGAGTTGCGTCTCCGCGGCCGCGTTCGGCGTGAACACCAGCAGTACGTCCAGACCCGTCTGCTGCTGGCGCAGATGACGCACCAGCTGCGCGCCGTCGAGGTCGGCGCGGGGAAACCACGCGAGACACCGTTCCAAAGACACCGGCATATCACTGGAAAACGTCCACTCATATACATTTCCCGGAAGATTCCAGCCGCCGCTCGGCGCGCACCGCGCCGCCACGCGCAGGGCGAAGCGCTGCGCACGCTGCGCTTCGTCGAGCTGCGCAAACCCGATCGCCTCGTTCCAGTCGGCCGGATCGACGCCGGCCGCGGCGAGCGTGACGTCGCGTCGCTGCAGCCAGCCCAGTGCCGTGTCGATGCGCCGCAGCAGCGGCAGCGGCATGCGCTTGAGCCGTGCCGGGTCACGCTGGATCGGCGCGACCAGCGGATGGCGCCAGAGCAGCAGCACCCCCAGCACCAGCAGTACCAGCAGCGACAGCACGAGCAGCGAGGTGAGACTGCGCGTCGTGCCGCCGCTGAAGTCTTCTTCGCTGCGGCAATTCAGCGGCAGGTAGTCGGCCGGTATCGGCGGATCACCGGCGCGGCAACTCCAGTCGCGCGTCTGCGGATCCCAGCGATACAGTACACGCCGGCCGTGCAGGCTGCGGTCCAGCTGCGGCAGCGGGAGCACCGTGCCGACGATCTCGTTTGGCTGCAGCGACAATTCGAAGGTATCCCCGAGCGCAGGCACTTCGAGCGTATCCAGCCGCGTAGGCCACTCGTCGCGGTCGCTGACGTAGGCGTTGACACTCATGCGCGCCGCCTGGAGTTCGACCCAGCCGTTCGCCAGCCAGGCCCGGCTCTGCGGGCTGACCAGCACGCCGCTCAGCGAAGAATTCCACTGCGGCACGATCAGCGCCGTGCCGACGAACAGCGTGACAGCGGCCACCAGGGCGGCGCGCAGCCAGAACTTGCGCGTCGGGCTCATGCGCCGGCATCGCTCCACGCGGCGATGATCTGGCGGCCGGCGCGGCGCACCGCGTCACAGCGCCATTCCAGCTGCAGGCCGTCGCCGCTGGCGCGCGCAGTCACGAGGTTGGCCCAGAACAGGCGGCGCAGCAGCCGGTCGATCAGGTAGGGCTGGGCGCGGCCGATACTCGTCTGGTCCAGCCAGGCATCGACGCGCGCACGCGCATCGGCGTCGCCGAGCAACGGAACGAAGCCCTCCCACAACCGGATGCTGCCGGCGAGGCACTCAAGCAACGGGGTCTGCTTTCCGGAATAGGGTTCCGCATGCCAGCGCAGCGCTTCGTCGATCAGGGCCGGATGGCCGCCGCAGGCCTGTTCCAGCCTTGCCAGCAGCGCGCCGTCGACCTCGGCGACCGGCAAGTGCCGGCCGGCCAGCGCGCGCAGTTCGTCCGGGCCGGGATCGGGCCAGTTCTCCACGCTCGCAATATTCAACAACGACAAGTCTCCACTCTGGTACTTCAGCTCGGCCAGCGCCTCGCCGCCGCAGAGCAGCAGATGCAGGCGTCCGCTGTACATCTCGCTGAGGCCGCGCAGAATGCCGGCGAGCGATTCGCGCAGGTGCGCCTCGCCTTGCTCGAAGCGGCTGACCAGGCAGAACACGCGCTCGCCGGCGGCCAGGCGCCGCTCCAATGCCGACTCGAAGGCGAAGTCCGAATCAATGCCGGCAAAACCGCACTGCGCCCCGATCGCACTGAAATAGCTGCGTGCATCGGCCTCGACGCTGTAGGGCGGCCGCACATGCAGCACCGCCGCTTCGCCATAGCGCTGCCGCGCCGTCGCGAGCAGCGCGTCGCGGAACGGTGGCTGGCCCCAGTGGGCCTGGCTGAGCAGCATCAGGATCGGATACGGCGCCAGGCGCTGCAGCCGCTCGAACAGGCGGCCGATGTAGTCCGCGTAGGGCTGTCCCGGCGCCTGGCTGCCGACCGGGTACTCGGGTTCGAAGCCGGCACTGTTGAGCAGCCGGTCGGTTTCCTGCTCGCTCAGGCGCAGGTAGCGAGCGCAGTCGACCAGCTTGTGGCGATGCTTGCGGTTGGGCATCGACAGGCCGTGGCGCCAGTTGTTGACGGCTTCCCGGCTCATGCCGATCTCGGTCGCGACACCCGAGGCACTGGCGCGGATGCGACGCATGAAGACCGTCAGCAGACCGGCGAAATCTTCGGACATGGGCGCATCCACGCGGCTCTCGGGATCGCGCACGCTACGCAAGGCAGGCGGAAAGTCAAACATGCCCGGGCCGATTGCCTGTCCACGCGCCTCGTGCGCCTTTCCCGCCCATCTCCCACCACCCCTTGCCGTTCGCGACCCACCGCATTGTCGTCATTGCCGGCGCGTGCCGGAACCGGCCGTATGTCCGGCCTTCGCCCTGCCCGCTTGACGCGGCGTCAAGCCGATGACGACGTTCGCCATTGCCGGTTGCAGCGCCTATCCAACGTATGCAGCGGCACACGAGCCGCTGCCGCCCTTACCGCCGCCCCGAGGACAATCCAATGAACGCATTGCGCCTGCTCGCCCGTCCCTTCGCCCTGGCCATCGCCCTGCTGCCGCTGGCCGCGGCCGCCGCACCCCAGGGCACGACCACGTTCGCCGTCAGCGCCGGCAGCTTTTCCGCCTGGACCATCGACGGCAGTTCCAACCCGCCGCTGACGCTGGAGCGCGGTCGCACGTACGTATTCGACCTCACCGGCGTGAACGCCGTACATCCATTCAACATCAACACCACGAACACGACCGGCAACGGTGCGCGCTACAACGTTGGTGTCAGCAACAACGGAGCGACCGGCGACACCGACATCACCTTCGTCGTGCCGGTCGCCGCGCCGAACAGCCTGCACTACAACTGCGGCAACCACGGCGCGATGAACGGCACGATCACGGTGATCGACCCGGACGGCATCTTCGCGCACGACTTCGAACCGTAGACCAGGCCGGCTTCCGAAATCGGCCTTGGGTCCGGTGCAAGGACGACGGTTGCCGCATCTGCGATTGCGGCGGCCCTCGCTTCGCTATTCCCCGTGATCCCAGCGCAGGCCGATCGACCAGGTGCGATCCGGCCCCGGTTCATAGAAGCGGCTGTTGCCCTCGTTGACGATGACCGAACCGACGTAGCGGCGGTCGAACGCGTTGTCTACACGAGCGAAGCTGTGCAGGCGGCTTTTGCCGACTGCCCAGTGACGACCGAGATCGAGGTTCAGCAATCCGTAGCCCGGTGCGTGCTGGCTGCCGCTGTCGTTGACCGTGACCGCGCCGACCGCCACCGCCTGGGCGCCGGCGCTCCAGTCGCCACGACGCCATTGCAGTCGGCTCGCGAATTGGTCGCGCGGCACGCCGGGAATGCGCGTGCCGGCCGGTACGGGCGTGTTCGGCGAGGTGCAGCCGGCGGCAACGCAGATCGGAAACGTGTCGCGGAACGCCGCGCGCAGATGCGTATACGCCAGGTCGATCTGCCAGGCAGCGCCAAGCGGCAGAATGCCGGCCACTTCTACGCCTTCGCGCCGCGCGCGGCCGACGTTGCGGAAGCTGCTACGCCCCCCGACATTGCGCGCGACCGCGAGTTCGTCGTCCGTATCGGCACGGAACAACGCGGCTTCCAGCGCCACGCCGCGCTCATTGCGCCACTTTGCACCCACTTCCACATTGCGGCTGCGCGCCGGACGCAGGTCGAGCGCCAGTCCCGCAGCGCCGTCGGCACGATAGCCCAGCTCATTGAACGTCGGTGTCTCGAAGCCGCGACCCGCCGACAGGTAGACGCGCCAGTCCTCGCGCGGCGCGAACATCAGGCCGGCGACCGGCGTGGTCTGCGCGTAGTCGGCCGAACCGCTGTCGTCCGGATTGCCCGCTACGACATAGCGGTCGTCCGACACGTAGCGGATCTCGCTGCGCCGCGCGCCCGCGAGCAGCGACCAGCGCGGCGCGAATTCCCAGAATGCCTGCGCGTAGACGTCGGAGTTGCGTGCGGTATTGCGTTCGTCACGCCGCAGCGCGCCGCGTACGCCGAGCGTGCCGGCAACGAAGTTCTCGAAACCGCGGCGCTGCTGACGCTGCATGTCCGCGCCGAGGCCCGCGCTGACTTCGAACGCGCGCGCCGCGAGTTCGCCACGCCACGACCAGCGCAGGTCGCCGCCGCCGTAGTTGCTGTGCAGATCGACGACCCCACCGGAGTTCAGCGGATTGGCCTGCACCGCGACCGGCAGCGCGAGGAACTGTTCGATCGAGCGCTCACCCGCGTAGGCCATCGCGCGCAGCGTGTGGCCACCGCCGAATGGCTGCTCAAGGATCGCGCCGAGCTGGTTCTGGGTCGCCGACTTGCGCGTGTCGAACTGGTGCGCGACGGTCGTCGCCTGGCGCGGGTCGGCCAGCGCTTCGGCACGCGTCAGGCCGAGCGGATCCTGCGCATCAGGCGCATGGAAACGATTCGCGACCAGCGACAGCGTGCCGTCACTACCCATCGCGATGCGCAGCTTCGCGTTGAACGATTCGCGCCGCGACGCGCTATGGTCGCGATAGCCATCGCTGTCGGTCACCGAGGCGGCCACGCTGTAGCCAATGCGCTCGTTACCACCGCGTGCACTGACACCAGACGCGGTGCTGCCGTAGCGGCCGGCACTCGCCTGCGCGCGCAGTTGCAGCGGACCTTCGCCATCGGCGCTGACGATCTGGACAACGCCGCCCGAAGAGTTGCCGTACAGCGCCGAGAACGGCCCACGCAGCACCTCGATGCGATCGCCCGCGAGCAGGTTGAAATGCGAGATCTGGCCCTGTCCGTCGGGCATGGTCGCGGGGATGCCGTCGGCATAGAGGCGCAGTCCCCGCACACCGAAAGTCGAACGGGCACCGAAGCCGCGGATCGACAACTGCGTGTCCTGCGCCGGGTTCTGCCGTTCACGCGCGAGCAATCCCGGCACGCCGGCCAGGGCAGCCGACACGCTCGCCGGTACTTCGTCGTCCAGCGAGACGACACTGATCGAGGCCGGTGCCTCGAAATGATCGACTGACCGCAGGCTGGTCGACAAGACAATGATCCCCTGCAGCGGCGTCGCAGGATCGTTCTGTGCGCGGGCCGGCGCGGCCAGCAAGCCGGCACCGATCAATCCGGCGCCAAGCAGCCGGGCAGGAGCCCACGCGAGGAAAATAAATCGGACCAATCGACTACCCGATCACGTCATCAGCGCACAGTGTCGCGCAAACAGGCAGAAGGAAACGTGTTGGCGCATCGAACGACGGCGGACCGCCGCGCGTCGACGGGCCGCGGCTCGCCATGCTGGCTCGACGGCCGTGTGCGGTGAGCGGCGGAATAGCAAACACGCGCCGGCATGGTCTTTAGCGCATCGCTATTCCCGCGGCCTACGGCTTTTTGCACAATCGTCCTTCATACCGAGGACAAGCCGATGCCCGTACTGCGTTCCCTGTTCGTTCTCGCCGCGATCGCGAGCGCGCCCTTCACCGCCGAGGCCGCCGGACGCGGCACCGTCACGCAGACCTTCCAGGTCAGCGCGGCCGGTTCTGCCGCGTGGACCATCGATGGCCAGACCAATCCGTCGCTGACCCTGCAGCGCGGCGGCACCTACGTGTTCCATCTCAACAACGTCGGCGCGACCCATCCGTTCAACATCAACACGATCAATGCACCCGGTCCCAACTTCCTCTACAACAACGGCGTCACCAACAACGGCGCGACCGGCACGATCGACATCACCTTCTTCGTACCCGGCGACGCGCCGAACACCCTGCACTACAACTGCGAAAACCATGTCGGCATGAACGGACCGATCGCGATCACGGCACCGGACCTGATATTCGCAGACACTTTCGAAGGCGCGTAGCCCGGCGCCAAAACAAGGCGGCCGGCCGGCCGCCCCAATGCGTGATGCTGGCGCTAGCCGAGCACGCCGCCAAGATCCTTGTCGATCTTTTCCGGCGTGTCGGTCGGTGCGTAGCGCTTGACCACTTCGCCTTCGCGGTTGACGAGGAACTTGGTGAAGTTCCACTTGACGCCTTCGGTGCCGAGAAATCCAGCTTTTTCACTTTTCAGCCATTTATACAAGGGATGCGCCTTGTCGCCGTTGACGTCGACCTTGGCGAACATCGGGAAGCTGACGTCGTAGGTCGTCGAGCAGAAGTTGCGGATCTCGTCGGCATCGCCGGGCTCCTGATGGCCGAACTGATCGCAGGGAAAGCCCAGTACGACCAGGCCTTCATCCTTGTGCTTGCGATACAGCGCCTCCAGACCCGTGTACTGCGGCGTGAAGCCGCACTTGGACGCGACGTTGACGATCAGCAGCGCCTTGCCCTTGTAGTCCTTCAGCGGCTGCTCGTCCCCATCCAGGGTCGTCGCGGAAAAATCGTACGCGGTAGTCATGCTTCACCTCGTGCTGGGTCTGGCATCGAAACGGTATCGCCGCGGGTCGCGCGCGACATCAATGCTGGTGGCCACCGGCGCCATGCACATGGCCATGCATGACTTCCTCGGCACTGGCTTCGCGCACCTCGATGACCTCGATCGCGAAATGCAGCGTCTGGCCGGCCAGCGGATGATTGCCGTCGACGGAGACGGTCGCTTCGTTGACGGCGGCAACCGTCACGGTCATCGGGCCGTTCGGGCCGTTGGCGTGGAACTGCATGCCCGGCTCGATCACGTCCACGCCCTGGAACGCTTCGCGCGGCACGTGCTGGATCAGGCCCTCATGGTGCAGGCCATAACCTTCCTCGGGCGCGACGACTACGTTGAACGTGTCGCCGGCGCTCTTGCCGGTCATCTCGCGTTCCAGTCCCAGCACGATATTGCCGGCGCCGTGCAGATAGGCCAGCGGTTCGCGGCCTGCGGACGAGTCGATGATCTCGCCCTGCTCATTGGTCAATGTGTAGTGAAACGCGGCGACACAGCGCTCGGCAATCTGCATGTAGTTTCTCGGAATGGGGCCCGATACGGGCGGGACGCCGACAGCATGCCGGACGTGCCGCGAAGCATGAGGGCCGCGTTCCGTCGATTCAAGTCGCACGTCGGCCTCAGGATTGCGCCGGCTCGGCCTCGGCGGTTTCGTCGCTGGGGCCAGCGGCAAAGGCCGCGTGCATCTTCGCGTCGTCGCGCAGACCTTCCCAGCGCGCAACCACCATGGTCGCGACGCCATTGCCGATCACATTGGTGATCGCACGCGCCTCGGACATGAAGCGGTCGACACCGATGACCAGCGCCACGCCCTCGACCGGCACCTTTCCGGCCAGCGCGCCGAGCGTCGCGATCAGCGTGGTCAGACCCGCGCCGGTGATGCCGGCCGCGCCCTTGGATGTCAGCAGCAGCACGCCGAGCAGCACGAGTTCGTCGTGCAAGGTCAATTGCGCGCCGACGGCCTGGGCGATGAAGATCGACGCCATCGTGAGATAGATGCAGGTGCCGTCGAGATTGAACGAATAACCCGTCGGCAGCACCAGACCCACGACCGAACGGTCGCAGCCGGCCTGCTCCAGCCGCATCAGCATGCGCGGCAGCGCCGACTCCGACGACGACGTACCCGCGACGAGCACGATCTCGCGCCGGATGAAGACGAGAAAGCGCCACAGTGAAAATCCCGACAGGCGCGCGACGAGGCCGAGCACGCCGAACACGAAAAAGATGCAGGTCGCATAGACGCAGAACAGCAGCCAGCCCAGCGACGCCAGCATGCCCAGGCCGAACTTGCCGATCGCGAACGCCATCGCGCCGAATGCACCGATCGGCGCGGCGCGCATGACCAGAGCGACGATCTTGAACAGCACCTCGGACAACTCCTCGAGCAGATCGAGCACGCGTCGGCCGGCCGCGCCGCTGTGCGTCATGGCGACGCCGAACAGCACGGCCACGAGCAGCACCTGCAGCAAGTTGTTGTCGACGAAGGCCGACACGAGACTCTTGGGAATGACGCCGAGCAGGAATGCCGATAGCGTCTGCTCCTTGGCCGCCTGCAGATAGGTATCGGTTTTCTTCGGATCGAGGTCGCCGGGCTGTATTTCCATACCCGCGCCCGGCTGCAGCACGTTGGCGACGACGAGTCCGATGACCAGCGCCAGCGTCGTCATCACTTCGAAATAGATCAGCGCCTTCAGGCCGATGCGTCCGGAATGGCGCAGATCGCCCATGCGCGCCATGCCGACGACGATGGTCACGAAGATGACCGGACCAATGACCATCTTGACCAGACTGATGAACCCGTCGCCGAACGGTTTCATGCGCTCGCCAAGCTGCGGGTCGTAGTGACCGAGGGTGATGCCGATCGCGACAGCGATCAACACTTGCACATAGAGATTCTTGTACGCGCCGCGCCACATGATCCGACCTCCCCCGGAGCCTGGTCGAGGCTATCCGGAAACGGCGGCCGGCGGGAAGATGCTGGCGCGCACGCCCCATCAGTGCCGGAGTGGCGACGGATCGCAGAAAACAAAAAACCCCAGGCGTTTCCGCCTGGGGTTTTCTTAAAAGCTAGGGCCCGCTAGTTCAGACAACCTGAACCTGGTCGGCCTGCATGCCCTTCTGGCCCTGCACGGCGACAAAAGTCACGCGCTGGCCTTCCTGAAGGGTCTTGAAGCCGGTGCCCTGGATCGCGCGGAAGTGCACGAACAGGTCAGCGCCGCTTTCCGGGGTGATGAAACCAAAACCCTTGGCGTCATTGAACCACTTGACGGTGCCAGTCTGACGATTCGACATATCTTAACTCCATGAAACAATTTGAGAAAATCACGATCCGGCATCCGGATCGAGACTGAGGTTGCAGGGAGCAAGCAGGGCGAATCGATGAAGAAGACCGCGAGCGGTCAACTGCATCAGGCCACAATTTACCGTGACCCAGGCAAACACAGTGCGGCGAAGATACTCGTATTTTTGTTCCCTGCCAATAGGTTCAGCTTGAAGCCTACGAATTATCTTGCGAAAGCCATGCAGGGCCTCGTCTAGCTGCACCCCTTGCGTTCGCTTGGGCGCTGCCTGATCGTTCCGCTTGTCATCGGCTGCGGGTAATGTGGCCCAGCCCCTGCAGTGGAGACAGTCATGACAGGCACACAAGCAGTCTGGTCGGCACAGCAGCGCGAACTCTGGCAGCGGCTGGACGCGCACGATTTCGGCACCGCGGACAGCACGCTGAGCTTCGCCCGCAAGCTCGCGCGCGACCATGGCTGGAGCCAGGCGCATGCGGACGGCGCAATCCGCGAGTACAAGCGTTTCTGCTTTCTTGCCGCGGTTGCTGGGCACCCCGTCTCGCCCAGCGATGCGGTCGACGAAGTCTGGCACCAGCACCTGACCTACAGCCGGGACTACTGGCGGCGCTACTGCCCCGACGTGCTGGGGACCGATCTGCATCACGAACCCACGCGCGGCGGTCTGGAACAGGATCGTCGCCACTACAGCCAGTACGCCGAGACCCTGGCGAGCTATCAGCGCTGGTTCGGTCCGCCGCCCAAAGCGTTCTGGCCCAGCGCGCAGGTGCAGACCGCCAGCCCAGCGCGCTTCCGTCGCATCGACCTCGCCCGCAGCTGGCTGCTTCCGCGTCCCGTGTGGCCGCGGCCGGACTGGCGCCGGCTCGCCGCCGCCGCCGTGCTGCTGAGCATGGCGCCGCTGCTGCAGGCGCTGCCGCTGAACCCGCTGAATTTCGATGGCCCGACCTTTCTGGGCCTTTACCTCGCGCTGTTCCTCGCCTGCATCGGCATCACCGTGCTGCTGCGGCGGCAGTTGACCGAGGTCGGCGGAGAAGCGCGCGGCGCCGCGCTGGACACCTGGTCGACGGCCTACCTCGCCGGCGGCACTCAACGCGTCGTCGATGCGGGCGTGGCCAGCCTGCTCGCCGGCGGTCAAGCCCAATGGGATCGCACGAAGAAACGCCTCGAAATCGCACACCCACAGCAGGTACGCGACTATCCGCTCGACGAGATCGCGCGTGCCGCCGCGGCCGAGCCGTCGCTGAACCGCGTCGTGCGCCGTGTCGACGGCCGCCTCGAACGCATCCGCAACGCGCTGCTCGCGCGCAAGCTGCTGATCGACGATTCGCGGCGCTGGATGCTCGGTTTCAGTTGCGCCCTGCCGTTTGCGCTGCTAACCGTGCTCGGTGTCGCCAAGATCATCGTCGGTCTGGCGCGCGACCGGCCCGTCGGATTCCTGATCTTTCTCACGCTGATCGCGGCGGCCGCTGCGCTGCTGCTGCTGTTCAACCGTCCCGAGCGCAGCCGCGCCGGCGACAGGGTGCTGCGCGAAATGAACACGCGCCACGCCCATGCGCGCCGCGCACCGCGCGATGCCGATATCGGTCTCGCCGTCGCCCTGGCCGGCACTGCCGTGCTGGCCGGCACCGCGTATGCGAGCTTCCACGATTTCCGATCCCCGAGTTCCGGCAGCAGCGGATCGAGCGACAGCTCGTCCGACAGTGGCTGTTCTTCGGACAGCGGCAGTAGTGGCTGTGGCGGTTGTGGCGGCGGTGGCGGGGACTGACGCGCTTTACTGGTCGCGCCGACGGCTTCGAACGTGCGCGCAGCGGTGAGAGGACGAGTTCCGGCGCGGCAGTGAGGGGTATCACGCGGACGAGCGTCGTCCGTGCTACCCCGGACTGGACCCGCCATGTCGCCGAAGCGCCTCACGACTTTCCGATTCGTCATGTTTTCTCTGTTCGCGCTGCTGCTCGGCGCGTGCGCAACCGACCAGCAGCGCACACGCAGCGAAGGTACCGCCGCGGGCGTGGTGGCGGGCGCGGCGCTGGGACGCGCGATCACCGGCAACGATCGCGGTACCGCGATAGGCGCCGTCATCGGTGGCATCTTCGGCGCAGTTGCAGGCAATCGCATTGCGGAAAAGAAAGCCGCCTACGCCCAGCGCGAGGAACAACTGCGCCAGTCGGCACAGCGGACGATGGCACTGGCCGAATCCACACGGACGCAGAACGAGCAGCTCGAACACGACATCGCCGAACTCGACCGCTCAGTGCGCGAACTGGTTGGCGCCAGGCTCTCCGCAGTATCACGGCAGAAAGCAGCTAGCGCGAATCAGCAACGCAGCGCCGCCCTCGTCGAAACAATTGAACAGCAGCTCGCGCAGATGAAAAACGAAGTCGAGCGGCAGAACCAGCTCATTGCCGCCGTGCAGGCCCAGGACAAGGCACAGAAGAACAAGGCGCAGGCCGAGCCTTCGGAGGGCATGCGCCTGGTCGCCGCCAGCTTGCGCGAACTCGGAACGCAGACGCGGCAGCTGGAACTGGCCCGGCTGCAACTCCAGCAGATCGACGAACGGCGGGCCTACTGATGCCGCGCCGTTCGCCAGGATGGCTCTGCGGCCTGGTGCTGCTCGCGGGCGGATGCGCGACGACCGGCGACCCGCAACAGGGCGGGCTGTTCGGCTGGAGCGAAACCAAGGCGCGAGACCGGAGTCAGGAGCTCGAACGACGCAACGGCCGCGCCGAGGCCCATGTCGCGCAAGAGGACCGGCGCCGCGAACACCTGCGTGGCCAATACACCGCGCTCGACGTGGAAGCGCAACGGCTGAAGGATGAACTCGACCGGCTCGGCGCCGAGAACCGCGCGCTCGATGCGCAGCTTCGCAACCTGCTGCAGCAGCGGCGACTCGGCGAGGGCGAAAAACGCCGCCTTCAGTCGCTGCTCGCCGAAAACGGCGACTGGCTCGCCGCCACGGCACGCGCCGCGGCTGTCGACGACGATATCGACGGCCGCCGCGCCGAGGTCGAGAGCGCAAGCGCGCACAACGCCCGCCTGCACCGCGAGCTCTTCGCACTACTCCAGGACTGAGCTGAACCCATGGCAGCCTTCCGACGCGCGCAGTACTGGTGCATCAATCGCCGGGACTGTGCAGTAGCGCGCAGCGACCGCATTTTCACGACGGCAGAACATGCCCGCCATGATGGCTTCTGCCGTTTGGGCACGCGCGGCGGTTGCGGTGCGCCACTTCGGCGCGGCGAGGATCGCGACCTACGCGCGCCTATGCTCGGATCGGTCCTGCTCGCTGCCCTGCTCACCGGCATCGGTACGGTCACGGCACCCCTGCTGCTGGAGCGGCACCGACCGGCACCTGCGACCATCCGCTTCGTACTGCCGGAAACCACGACGTCGGGCACGGAGGCCCTGCTCGACATCGAGTTGCGCCGCGACGCCTACATTGACGAAGCGATCGATGTGCCATTCGAGACGCGCGACGCCTCGGCGCAGGAGGGCGTCGACTACGCGGCCGCTCGCGGTTTCCTGCATTTCGCGGCCGGCGAGCGCACCCAGCGCGTATCGGTGACCCTGCTGCCCGATCCCAGCCATCAGAAAGGACCGCGTCATTTCACGCTGGTGCTGCCGCAGGCCAAGGGCACGCCGACGCACCGCATCGCAATCGTGCCGCCCCAGGTAAGCGCGTCCGACGCGATCGCAGCCGAGGCGCTCGCCCTGTCCGCGTCCCGCATCGCCAAGGACATCGCCGATCTGCGTCTGAAGCTGCAGGTTGTCGAGGAACTGATGACGGCCAGCCGCGACGACGACGGAGCCTATGCCGCCTATCGAAGGCGGCTCGCGACGACGAGCGGCGATCTGAGCCGCGCACGCGAGCGCTACCTGCACGAAATGGAACAGCTCCGGCGCCTCAAGTCGGGCGCGATACTCGACGCCGTGGACGCCGTCGCCGCACGCCTGGACGGGCAAGGCTACGCGCAGCAGTCCAAAGCGGTTCGCGTGATGAAGCGCCATCTCCTCGAACTGATGGACGGCCGCGCGCCGGAGATGGATCGCTGGGTCGAGGAACTGATGCGCACGATCCCGCGGGTGGAATCGTCGGCGCGGAATCCGACCACTGTCTGAGCGGCAGCCGGTCCGGTGCCGTCACACGCGCGTGGCACGGTCAGCCCCGCTCCGCATCCGCACGACTGACACGAGTTTTCGCTACGCGCTTCCGACGACGGCAGTGCTCGCCGACCTGCTGCCTGTCGCTGCATTGCGGGCGCAGATGAAACGGCGCGCGCAATGCAGGCCCGACCGCACCAGCAGCGCCGCTACTGCGGCGATGTCGGCAGTGCCCTGGCAGCGGAGTCGTCCTGCGCGGCAGGGCGCGCCTGTTCCAACGCTGACGCCGGAGAACCGGTGCCCGTCAGCATCGCACCGGCCTGCGTACCGGGAATCGGCGGCGGCCGCCACGACGGCGGCGACGAGGACGTGGCGGGCTGGTGCCACTGATCCTCGCGCTGACGCAGATGCTCGCTCATCGCAACGATCTCGCGCTCGGCCCGGTCGCGCTGCGTCGCGTGATCGATATCCAGCGTATTGCCCAGCGCGGCGGCTTCCACCTCCGCCAGCTTCTGCTGCCGCGCCACACGCTGCTGGTGCATGAGTTCATGGTCCTGCACGTCGTGCCGCTTTTCCTGCTGTGCGATCAGCTCGGCGGCTTCCTTGTCGTTGCGCAGTCGAGCGATGCGGATGGCCTGCGCCGCGGAAGCGGCGAGCGTGTCGCGGCGGCCGAAGCCGCGCAGCTGCACGCGCAGGCCGAACTCGTCGGCGATGGCACTGGCGACGAGTTCGTTCGCCCAGCGCTCGATGCTCGCGGCGTTCTCCGCGGAAGCCCAGACGCGCGCGAAGTCCCGCTGCATCGCGATGCCGTTGCGCAGCGTCGCCATGACCCGCTCGCGGATCTCGGCAACCTCGATGGCCACGGCCAGCGCGCGCCTGGGTTTCGCATCGACATCGCTGATGCCGCGGCGCCGCGCCTGCACGCGCATGTCATCGAGCGTGCGCGGCGAGTCGCGCCGATAGCCGAAATTGCCGGACTGGAACCGTAACCACGCCATCTCGTCGGGCGCGATGTCCATGATGTCGATGATGCCGTCGACCTCGATCGTGTCGCCGTGGCCTCCGTCAGCCTGAGGCGAGGCCGCGACCGTGAAGTCGATCGCGGGCAGCCGGCAAAGCTCCATGAAGCGCATCACATCCTCGGTCGGCTCGGAGCGCAGGCGCAGTATCGTGGCGCGCAGGCCGAAGCCCGCAAGCTCTTCCACGATCCGCGCCTCCAGCGCCGGACGCACTTCCACGTCGAACTTGACGCTGGCCGCCGTGTAGTCGAACTGCGCCAGCGTCTCGCGGCAGCAGCGGCGGACCAACCCGGCGATGGGTTCGGCCGGATCGGTCACGTTCGCGTCGACGAGGCGCCGCATCGCCTCGTCGTCACTGCCCGCCTCGACCTGCACGCTGACCGACAGCTCGACCACGCCGCGCGAACGAAGCTGGTAGGTGTCGCCGGCCGGCACCTCGACGACGAGTCCGTGGAACAGCTTCAGCGCCGATATGTCGATCAGCGTGCTGAACAGCCGGATGCGGTAGCCGATTGACTTCGCGAATGCTTCGAGGCGCTGCGCCATGTCGGCGCGGATTGCGTTGTCGTCCGCGGCGAAGGCGCGCGCGACGGCGTAGTAGCGCTTGCCAAAAAGCAATTCCTTCACCGCTTCGGCGACCTGCCGCTCGAGCGCAGCGCGAATCGACGCCTCGTCATGCAGGCCGCTGCGCTTGTGCGCCTGGATATTGTCGAACTGAAGCAGGGCGGTCGTGACGACCTCGCTGCTGCCGTTGCGGTCCAGCAGCGTGAACGCGTTCGTGCACCGAACTTCGATCTGCCGCGGCGCCGGATCGCGCATCTGGAAGCCGACGCGGAACGGCACGCCCAGTTCGGCACTGACCGCCGCGCCGACTTCGGCGTCGAGCTCGCGCCGCTGGCTCATGCCGGCGGCCGTCGGCAGGAAGCAGTCGTGCAGGCTCTCGCCGCGCTTTTCGCACTGCTGCAGCAGCACTTTCAGCTGCCGGTTCAAGTGCCGCGCGATCATCCGGTGCAGCGCCGTGCCCGCCGTCTCCACGCCGGAAAGCAGGGCCACGGCCAGTCGCCCCGCGGCGTGCGCACCGTAGCACTCGATCTCGAAATTGATGTCGAAATCAAGCTCGATCGCGCTGGCTCCTTCGGACCAGTGCATCGTCCAGTTGCTCACGCGCATAGGCACGCCGGGTTCGCTCACGAAAACGTGGCGTCCGGAGAGGTCACCGCGCAGCCAGCCGAACTGGCGCGGCCGGAACGGTTCGACCTTGCCGTCCCGCAGCACGAAGCGATGCCCCTCGCCGCTGACCTTGGCCGAGAACGTGGCCGCATTGATGAGATACAGGAATTTGTCGAGATCGTGTTCGTTCACGATGGCAGTCTCCGCAGGACGGGTTGATCGGAAGCCGATCCACCGGAAGCGGTGGGACGGACGGGGGATTGCCAGCTACGCACGAGCATCTGCAGCGCCCTCACGGCATCGTTGGCCGCGCGCAGCGACGGCATGTCGCCGACGCAGTCGGTGCACGCCTGCTGCAGCTTCCGCAACTGGTCGCCCACGACCGACGCGATCCTGATCTGCTGGTCCCGGCGCAGCGTCCGCACCCAGGGACGCGACAGCGTGGCGATCGCGTCCGGCAACTGCTCGGCCGCGTCGGTATGGTGGCGCAGCAGGCTCTGCACGATTGAACAGTAGATCGACATCGCGGCCGGCAGGTCGACGCTTGCCGGCTCGCGCACACCCGCACCTTCCGCTGGACTCGTGACGGCGAACAGACCGGCCAGGGTGTCGGCAAAGCGCTGGCGCATCCGGGCGTCGCCGAACAGGGAACGATAGACGGCGGAAGGCGACGCGCCGGACTGAAGCTTTTCGCAGTTCTCCGCCACGGCCGAGACGAAATCGCGGGCGAGCCGGCGCGCGCTGGCTGCCGCCTCGGCGCTGCTGCCGGCAGGATTGCCCTGCGCCACCGCTGCTGCCGCATAGTCGAGCCAACGCGCCGGCGACGCCACCAGGAAGCGCGCCAGCGTATCGCGTAGTACGTGGCGCGCGAACGGAAACGGCACCTGCGAGGGCCGCCGCAGCCCCCACTCCGTAAGCCATTCAATGTGCACAGATCCACATTCTTCCATATGCCTTGCCAGCGCCGTCACTGCGGCCGCCGGGTCCAGGAACGACCGGCCCAGCAGCAGGTCGAGCACACTGCCCTGGTTCTGCACGATGCTCGCGAGACACACGTTGCCGCGCGGCAGTCCGTTTACCCGGCTCCAGAACAATGGCGCATACGGCGCGCGGCGCTGACTGCCGAGCTGGTCCAGCAGATCGTCCGCCCGCAGCGCCCTGACGAGCCGCGCCTCGGTCGTGGCGAGCAGCGCGGCAACGTCGGTCGCGCAGTCCGTTGCGAACTGCCGGTGGGCGCCGGCCGTTACGACGTCATCCAGCAGATCGGCGACGCGAAGGACGGCGTGCTCCATGCGGTTGCGCGCCAGCGCCGCCTCAAGCTGTCGCACGATCCACATCGTGTCGAGGCGGCGCACGCCGACCTTGTCCAGCTCCAGCAGCAGGCGACGGTAGGCAGCGCCGAAACGCGCTGTCGGGGTGCCAGCGAAGTACGGCTCGGCCAGGACTTCGGCCATGCGGTCCAACACCGAGGCATGCCGCTCGTACAACCAGCCGGGCATGTCGACGCGGCGACTGCGCGTGTCGAGATACATGCCCGGTTCGGCAGTCGCGTCCGCGGTCGCCACATCGTCGAGCGTGTGGGGCGCGCGCAGCACGACGTGCAATTCCGCGCGCACCGCATCGCGTTCGCCAGCCTGCCAGCGCTCCGCGCGCGTGCGCGTCTCCGGCGTCGCGTCGGCCCGCGGTTCAGGTGCGGTGACCAGGCTCTCGACCAGCGCGCCGAACTCGCGGAAGCCCAGTCCCGGGAACAGCGCGGCGCAGGCCACGAGCGTGGCGTCGAAACTGTCGTTGAGCACGACCGGCGCCTCCGTCGGTGCCGCCGGCGCATCGCGCAGGCGCCACAGCGCGATCTCCCGCGACAGCAAGGTTTCCTCGCAAAGGCTGGCCATGTCGGCAACGGCGACGGTCAGCAGCAAATAACTGTCATTGTCGCGGAGCGTGCGGCACAGATGGCGCACCGGTTCTACCTGCCGATTGAAGAAGCCGACGCTGTCGGCGCTGCCGCTGCGGAACAAGTAGATGACGGAACGCCGACGGTCGGCACGCCACGTCGGCGTGTGGGCGAGGTTCTGCGGCGCGAACGGCCGGTCGTACTTGCTGGACAGCGACGAGCAGCGCGGTTCGCGCCGCAGCAGTTCCGACACAGCCTTGCGCAGTGCCGCCGTTGCGCGTGCCTCCGCCGACGTCGTCGGCGCATGGCAGATCAGCAGCAGGCGGCGTTGCTGCAGCAAGGCGAGGCAGCCCTCGAAGCTGCCGGCATCTTCGGCGGCGATCTCGCCGGGCAACGGGATGGCTTCGATCAGATAGTCCTGCCAGTCGTCGCTGAGCGCCGTGCTGCGGTCGCACAACAGCACCGTGGTGCCGCGCTCCGCGGCGTCGTGGGCGAACGCCGCAACGCCGCCGGGTTGCTTTTCGCCGGACGGCAGCAGCGGATCGGCGTCGTCATCGGGCGCGCCGCCGCGGGCACGTTCCGCGTCATCATCGAGTTTAGGCATGTCCGTCGACGGCACTGGCGAACCCGGCTGCACGGCTTCCGGTTCGCGCTGCCCATCGCCGGCGTTCGCGGTTGGCGCAAGGCACTCCGGCATGACGCGCGGCGATTCTGCGGCCGGCATCGGCCCCAGCCCTGCAGAAACGGGCAGCGGTGGTGGATCAGGCAGCTCGTCGCTCATCGGAATTCATCGTCAGTGGAGAAGCGATGCCTGGTGCGGAATCAGCGGCGGCGCGCTGACATCGCTCCTGGCGTCCAACGCTCACTGTCCTGCCCGCGGCCGTTCTCTCACACGCCGATGCAGCGTTCTGCCCGTCCCGAATCCGACTGCCGCTGCATCGTCGGCACGCGTCGGCGCGCTGCGCTATGCCCGCAAGGGCGCGACGAAGCGATTCCACAGCAACGTCGCAGCATCGTCCGGCGTCAGCCGTCGCGACGGATCGGCGCCGTAGCCCAATCCCAGGCAGCGCAGGAACACGCCGCGCTCGTCGACCGCAGCGCCGAGGCATTCGATGTAGAGATTTCCGCGCGATGCCGCGACGTCCGAGAACGTGATCCAGCCGCGATCCGGGACGAGACTGATTGCGCATTCAGTCGCGCGCCGTCCTGCCGGCTCTGCGCGGCAGACAAAGGTGCTGCCGTCGACGCGCGTGAACTCAGTCGTCAGCGCGGCGTGCGCGGTTCGCAACGCGGCGAGTTCGCGCTCGAAGTGGCATGCGAGCAAGTCATGCGCATCACGCAGGAAACGTACACGATCGACTGTCTGGCCCGTGCGCCCGGACGCTGCGATTGCGAGTGCGGGTTTCGCCGACGCCTTTCCTTTGGCGGCGCGAATTGCAAGCGCAGGCTTCGCCGGCAGCTCTTTTCTCACGGCACGAATTGCGAGCGCAGGCTTCGCCGGCACCTCCCTCGGTGCCGCGCGATTCGCCGCCATCTCATCGAGGACGCGGAAAAGACCTTTGACGACGTTGTCGCAGGCGCTGTCGATATTGGGCCACTTCGTAAACGGGAGCGCGTCGTGAGGAAGTGCCGTCAGGGCGGCCAAGCGCCCATCTATTTTCCATTGGCAATCGCGCAGGATCACCGGAATCACCCGCGCCGTTCCGGCACGCTGGCGCGCCAGCGCGCGCTCCATTTCCTTGGAATAGCAGAATTCCGAATGGAGGAAATCCGCGCTGATGAGCAGCAGGATGACGTGCGCGTCATCGAGCCTCGAGTAAATCGCGGGCTCTAGACACGTACCGGCGGTCAGGCGGCTGTCGTCCCAGAACTCGGCATGACCGTTGCGCTCCACGATCTCCAGGTGAGCCTTGAGCTTTTCGAAAAGCTCCTCGTCCTTGTGGGAATAAGACAGAAATACGCGCAATGCCACGACAGCTCCTTGGCCACGACGGCGGGTCGGAGGGTGCGTCGCAGACGCGCGACGACTCTTCCCGCTCTGCCTCGTCGGCGCGGAAACTCTCAACCGGCAAGGCATACAGTGCGGCGACGTGCCCGGCCACACACGGCGCAACGCGAAGAAAAACCCAACAAGGCAACAAGGGTGCCGGACGCAACGGGGCACTGGGCGGCGTCGCACGCCTGCGGCCAACGGCAATATGGATTGGTGCCCCGAGCCGGACTCGAACCGGCATGACCTTGCGGTCGACGGATTTTAAGTCCGTTGCGTCTACCGATTTCGCCATCGGGGCGCGCGTCCGGAAGCATGCGCGATTCTGCGGCAGCCGAAAAGATCAGGGCCGCGACGCGCACAAAAAAAAAACCCGCGGCGCGGGGTTTCTTCGAACTGGAGCGGGAAACGAGACTCGAACTCGCGACCCCGACCTTGGCAAGGTCGTGCTCTACCAACTGAGCTATTCCCGCATTGAGTTGTCCACAAGATGGAGGCCTGGGTCGGAATCGAACCGGCGTACACGGCTTTGCAGGCCGCTGCATGACCACTCTGCCACCAGGCCATCTTGTGTTGCTGCAACGGAGCAAATGAGCGCCGTTCCGAAAAAAACAAAACCTCGGTTGGCCGAGGTTTTGAGGAAATCATGGAGCGGGAAACGAGACTCGAACTCGCGACCCCGACCTTGGCAAGGTCGTGCTCTACCAACTGAGCTATTCCCGCACCGGAGACCGCGCATTTTAGGGATTGGCGGGTCGATGTCAACACTCGACGAGGACTTTCTTGCGCCTTCCGGCGCGCTACTCCTCGCGGTCGCGCAGCACGGGCCACGCGGCACGTACGTAGACCAGAGCCGACCAGATCGTCAGCGTAGCGGCCGCAACGAGCAGGTATTCGCCGATGCGGTAGAGACGCAGCTCGGGGACATCGTGCTGATGCAGCAGCACCACGAGGGCGACCATCTGCACGATGGTCTTGATCTTGCCGAGGTTCGCGACACCGACGCGCGCGCGCTGGCCGATCTCGGCCATCCATTCGCGCAGCGCGGAAATGCTGATCTCGCGGCCGACGATCACCGCGCTGGTCACCGCGAGCATCGGTGTGGGGTTCTGCTGCACGAGCAGGAACAGGGTCACGGCGACCATGAGCTTGTCGGCAACCGGATCGAGGAACGCGCCGAACGCCGATGTCATGCCGTAACGCCGCGCAATCCAGCCGTCGAGCCAGTCGGTCAGTGCGGCGGCGATGAAGATACCGGCCGCCGCGAGATTCGCGCCGCGGAACGGCAGATAGAACACGATCACCATCACAGGCAGCAGCACGATGCGGAACAGCGTGAGCATCGTCGGCAGAGTCAGACGTATCGGTCGCACCAGGCATCCTTGTAGCTACGCAATCGCTGAAACAACGGGAGCGACCTCAGGTTGCCGGCCCCGTCCGGATCACGGCGGCGACCCGGCGTTTCACGACAGCCGGACGAGAGGACGACCGTCGTCGGCTGCCGGACATCCACGCCGTCGCGACGCGATCGGTTATGAGCTTGCCCTGACCGGCGCTGCCGCGACGAGTGTGACATGGCCGCGCGTGACTCAACCATGAAATCGCGCGTAGATGCGCTCGGCCAGATCCCTGCTGACCCCCTTGACCTGCATGAGTTCCTCCACGCCCGCGGCGGCGATACCGGAAAGACCGCCGAACTGCTTGAGCAGCGCCGAGCGCCGGCGTGCGCCGACACCCTGGATTTCCTCGAGGCTGGATTTCTCGCGCGCCTTCTCGCGGCGCTGGCGATGACCGGTGATGGCGAAGCGATGGGCCTCGTCGCGAATCGACTGGACCAGATGCGAGGCCGGCGAATCCGGCCCCGGCCAGACGCTGCGGCCGCTCGCGCCGAGGATCAGGGTTTCGTGCCCGGCGCGGCGTTCCGGTCCCTTGGCCACGCCTACGACGAGCACCGAGGTGATGCCGAGTTCGTTGAGCACGTCCAGCGCCTGCGCCACCTGGCCCTTGCCGCCGTCGATCAGCAGGATGTCGGGCATGACGCCCTCGCCTGCCGAAAGGCGCTTGTAGCGCCGCTCCAGCGCCTGGTGCATCGCGGCATAGTCGTCGCCCGGCGTGATGCCGGCGATATTGAAGCGGCGATAGTGGGATTTCTCCGCGCCTTCGTGGCCGAACACCACGCACGAGGCCACGGTGGCCTCGCCCATGGTATGGCTGATGTCGAAGCATTCGATGCGTGTCGGTAGCTCGTCGAGTTCCAGCAGCTCGCGCAGCGATTCGAAGCGGTCGCGCACGGTCTGGCGGCTTGCCAGGCGCGAGGCCAGGGCGGCGGCGGCGTTCTTCTGCGCAAGTTCGAGGAAACGCGCGCGCTCGGCGCGCACGCTCGACTTGATCTCGACCTTGCGCCCGGCCTGAACTCCCAACGCTTCGGCCAGCACGTCGAATTCCTCGGCAACCTGGCCGACGATGATCTCCTCCGGCAGCGGCCGTTCGAGGTAGTACTGCGCGATGAACGCCGCGAGCACGTCGGCCTCGCTCGCATCCAGCGGCAGGCGCGGGAAGAAATCACGCGAACCCAGGCTCACGCCGTTGCGGAAGAACAGCACGGACACACAGGCCAGGCCGTTGTCGATGCGGCAGCCAAGCACGTCCATGTCGGCGCTGGCGCCGTGCACGTAGTGGCGGGCCTGCAGTTGCTTGAGCGTTGCGACCTGATCGCGCAGCGCGGCGGCTTTTTCGAATTCGAGCGCGCGGCTCGCGCCTTCCATGCGCGCGACGGTCTCGTCGATGACCTGGTTGCTCTTGCCTTCGAGGAACAGCGCCGCATGGCGCACGCTCGCGGCGTAGTCGGTCTCGTCGATCAGCCCGACGCAGGGCGCGCTGCAGCGCTTGATCTGGTATTGCAGGCAGGGGCGCGAGCGATTCTTGAAATAGCTGTCCTCGCACTGGCGCACGAGGAACAGCTTCTGCATCAGGCTCAGGCTCTCGCGCACCGCATAGCCGCTCGGGTACGGGCCGAAATAGCGCCCCTTCGCATTCTTGGCGCCGCGATGAAAACTCATGCGCTGCGCGTCCGGGCCGGCCGAGATAAAAATATACGGATAGCTTTTGTCGTCGCGCAGCAGGATGTTGTAGCGCGGCTTGAGCGACTTGATCAGCTGCGCCTCGAGGATCAGCGCCTCGCCTTCCGTGCGCGTCAGCGTGGTCTCGACCCGCGCGATCTGCGCGATCATCGCCATGATGCGCGGCTCCAGCCGCGGCTTGAGGAAATAGCTGCCGACGCGCTTTTTCAGGTCGCGCGCCTTGCCCACGTACAGCAGTTCACCGCGCGCGTCGATCATGCGATAGACGCCGGGCGAGCTGCTCAGGTGGCGGACGAAGGCCTTGCCGTCGAAGGGTGCGGTGGCGGGGCTGGATTCCATTGCGTCCGGATGATCGCGCAAAGCAGGGCTTATTGGCCCGGATCGCGCTTATTCAAGTCCTGGCGCAACACCGCCGCATCGGTCATTCGCCGACCGCGATGCGCTGGCAGCTGCCGTTGGACAGATCCACACGCACGATCTCGTGCGCATTGGTGTTGGCGACCCACAGGGCGCCGTGGCTGACGCTCACGCCTTCGGGTTCGTCAAAGCGGTACGGCAGGTTGAAGCTGCGCGTTTCGCCGCTCTTGAGGTTGATGGCCTTGAGCTTGCTGTTGTAGCTGTCGGCGACGAAGACCAGGCCACGCGGGTCGACCGCGACGCCGAGCGGGTGCTGCAGGCGCACGCTGTCGCGATTGCCGGCCGCGTCGCCGAACTCCCACGGTCCCTTGCCGACCACCGTGGTGACCTGGCGATCGGCGAGCCGGATCGCGCGGATCGCGCCGCCGCCTGCGTCGGCAACGATCAGCGCCGAACCCAGCGCCGCGATGCCGGCCGGCTGGGCGAAGCTCGCATAGTTGCCGGCGCCGTCGTCCACGCCGAAGCGTCCGGAGCCGGCCAGGACGTCCAGCGTGCGCCGGGTCAGGTCCAGATCCCAGACCTGGTGCTGGCCGGCCAGCGTGAAATACAGATGCTCGTTGTGGGCGACGACATCCACGGGCGCGCAAAGGCTCACGCTCGTCGGCTCCGGATGCAGCTGCGGGCGCTCGCGCCCGACCCTGCCGGTACCGGCCACGGTATCCACGTCGCCGGCGAGCAGGCGCACGCGGCGAATCGCATGATTGCCGGTATCGGCGATGTAGAGACAGTCCTTGCCCAGGGCCAGTCCCTGCGGCGAAGACAGTCCGCAATCGGCCAGCCGCCCGTCCCAATAGCCGGCGTTGCCCGCACCGAACTGGCGCTGCACGGTGCCGTCGAGTGTGGTTTCGAGCACCCGGTGGTGGGCGGTATCAGAAATGTACAAATGGCTTTCCGTTGCGATCACGCGCGACGGGAAGGCCAGCGGCAGGCGCGGCTCCGGCCGGCCAACCGCGGGCCAGCTGTCATAGACGCGGGTATCGTTCGCGATCGCGGCATCGAGCAGGTCGGTGATGCGCCGGTCCAGTTCCTGGCGCCGTCCCTCGCCAGTGAAGATAGAGACAGGCCGTGCCTGCGTATCGAGCAGCACGACGCTGGGCCAGGCCTGTACGCCGAGCCGTTGCCACAACACAAAACCCGGGTCGCTCGCGACCGGATGGCGCAGCTGGTGGCGGTTGACCGCCTTGAGCACCGCCGCGCCGTTGCGTTGCGCAGCATAGCGCGGCGTGTGCACGCCGATCATGCAGAGGCCGTCATGATGGCGATTCTCGAGCCAGGCCAGATCGGCCAGCAGGTTCAGGCAATGGGTGCAGTCATAGGTCCAGAAATACAGCAGCGTGACCCGTCCGCGCAGCTGATCCATCTGCGGTACCTGACTGGTATTGACCCATTCCAGCCCGGCTGGGAATTCGAACGTCTCGACTTGCTGCGCCATCGCTCTCGTCCCGTTGCTACCGTGCGTGCCGATTATGCGGAATTCGCACGCCCATTGGATCAGACCGATTGGATCTCAGTCTGCCCGATGCGCGCCAGCCGGGATTCGTGCCGCGCGAATCGCGGGCTAGTCTGAGCGCGACGCGCGTTCGATCGCTTTGCGCGCGAACGCCTCGGCCAGATCGATCACGCGGTCGAAACCGGCCGCACCGCCGTGATAGGGGTCGGGCACCTCGAGCGGCTGAGCGATGCCGGCATGGGACAGCGCCAGCGCGGCCTGTGCCGACGCCGTGGCGGGCCGGCGCCGCGCGATCTCGGCAAGATTGGCGCGGTCGGCGGCCAGCAGCCAGTCGTAGTCGCGATAGTCGGCCGCGCAGAGCTGGCGCGCGCGGTGCGCATCGAGCGCATAACCGCGGCGCAGCGCCGAAGCGCAACTGCGCGGATCGGCGCCCTGCCCCACATGCCAGTCGCCAGTGCCGGCAGAGGCGATCTGCCAGTCGAGTCCGGCACGCGCCGCCTGCGTACGCAGCACGGCTTCGAACACCGGCGAGCGGCAGATATTTCCTAAACAGACGAACAGGATCTTCACGGCCGGCCCAGCAAGGTGTTGACGCGCGCGAGATCTTCAGGCGTGTCGACGCCGGCCGGGAACGCGTCCGGCGCGAGACGCACGGCGATGCGATAGCCATGTTCGAGTACGCGCAGCTGCTCGAGCGACTCGGCCGCTTCCAGCGGCGTACGCGCGAGTTGGCTATAGCGCCGCAGGAAACCGGCGCGATAGGCATAGATGCCGATATGACGCAGGAACGGTATGCCGGGCGGCAGCACACCGGGTGCCGCGGCGAACGCATCGCGCGCCCAGGGGATCGGCGCGCGGCTGAAATACAGCGCGATTTCTCCGGCGGCGACGAGCTTGACGCAGTTCGGGTTGAACAGTTCCTCGGCGCTCGCGATCGGCGTGGCCAACGTGGCCACCGGCGCATCGTTCGCGATCAGGGCATCGGCGACGGCGCGTATGCCGCTCGGCGGTGCGAGCGGCTCGTCGCCCTGCAGGTTGACCACGACCGTGTCGTCGGACCAGCCGCGCTGCTCCACGCATTCGGCCAGGCGATCGCTGCCGGACGCATGGTCGACGCGGGTCATGCAGACCGTCACGGGCTGATCCTTCAGCGCGTGCGCGATGCGCTCGTCGTCGGTTGCTACGACGACCTCGCGCGCGCCGGCAGCGAACGCGCGCCGCGCCACATGCACGACCATAGGCTCGCCAGCGATCAGGCTCAAGGGCTTGCCGGGCAGGCGCGTCGAGGCGTAGCGGGCGGGAATGGCGACGATGAAATCGGACATGGGCGCGGCGGAGGGCGACGTCGGGTCGCCTAGTGTAGGCGAGCCGCGCGACGCACCGCTGCTCACACGCGTTGGACGCGCAATCGACCACGCTCTCCTCGTCCCGGATGTTTTCCGGCTTCAAAGAGCCCGCCATGCGCCGACTGTTGCCGCTGCTTTTCGTCCTCAGCCCGCTGGCTCCTGCCAAAGCGAGCGCACCGGACGCCTGGAACGCCCATTACCGTGTCGTCGTCGAGCGCTGCCTCGCCGCGAGCAAGCTCGACAAGCCGCGACCCGACGGCCATCTGATGCTGTTTTCCGACGAGGTCGGCACCGCCCTGCTCGTGCGCGGCAGGGCGAAAAAGAACGACGTGCGGATGCTCTGCATCTTCCGCCGCGGCAGCGAAACGGTCGAGATTCAGCGCGTCGACGACGGCGTGGACCCGTCGAAGCTGCGCCGCTGAGACGACGCCGCACTCGGGATCAGCCCTCTCCCGATCGAACGGCGCACGCATGGTGTGCGCCGGCTGCCCTCAACCCAGCTTGCGCACGCGCAGGTTGCGGCCCTTGATCTTGCCTTCGCGCAGGCGCTGCAGCGCCTGCTCGGCGATGCCGCGCGTGACCGCGACATAGGCGCGCGTATCGAAGATCGCGATCTTGCCGACATCGCTGCCCGCGATGCCGGCCGTGCCGGTCAGCGCGCCGAGGATATCCGCCGGGCGCAGCTTGTCCTTTCGGCCGCCGTCGATGACCAGCGTCTGCATCGTCGCGAGCTGGCCGGTTCTGAGGCGGCCCGGCGTGGTCTTCGCTGGTTCCCAGCGCAGCGGCTGTCCGAGTCGTTCCTCGATGACCTTGGCGCGACTCATCTCGCGCGAACTGCACAGGGTCAGCACGAGGCCGCTGCGACCGGCACGGCCAGTGCGGCCGCTGCGGTGCACATGCGTGTCCGCGTCGCTCGCGATGTCATACATCAGCACCAGCGGCAGGTCTTCGATATCCAGACCGCGCGCGGCGACGTCGGTCGCGACGAGGATGGAACAGCTGCGGTTGGCGAACCGCACGAGCACCTCGTCGCGATCGCGCTGTTCGAGATCGCCGTGCAGCGCGAGCACCGAGTAGCCGCGTTCGTCGAGCGCGGCGGCCACGTCCTGCGTGTCGCGCCGCGTGTTGCAGAAAATCATCGCCGACACCGGCTTGTGCTCGGACAGCAGCCAGGCGACGGTGTCGAGCTTGCGCTCCGGTTCCACCTCGAAGAAGCGCTGCACGATCTCGGGCACCTGCGTGTCGCCGTCGACGCTGATCTGCACCGCATCACGCTGGAACTCGTTGCTCAGCGCGCGGATCTCGTCGGGAAACGTGGCCGAAAACAGGTTGGTCTGGCATTCGCGCGGCGCGTACTTGATCACGCTGCGCATGTCGTCGGCGAAGCCCATGTCGAGCATGCGGTCAGCCTCGTCGAGCACGAGCACGCGCAGCGCCGAGAGTTCAAGACTGCCTTTTTCCAGATGTTCCAGAATTCGCCCGGGCGTGCCGACGACGACCTGCGGCATGTGCACCAGGGATTCGACCTGGACGCGCAGCGGCACGCCGCCGCAGAGAATCGAAAGCTTCAGGTTCGGCAGGAAGCGCGCGAGCTGGCGGATCGCCTTGCCAACCTGGTCGGCAAGTTCGCGTGTCGGCACCAGCACGAGTGCCTGCAGGCCGCCGACCGCGTCGATACGCGACAGCAGGCCGACCCCGAAGGCGACCGTCTTGCCGCTGCCGGTCTGGGCCTGGGCAATCACGTCGCGGCCGGCCAGCAGGCTCGGCAGTGCCTGCACCTGCACCGGCGTCAGGGTGTCGAACGACAGCGCATCCAGCGCCTGCTGCAGGGACGGCGGAAGGGACAAGGCGGAAAGATCGGACATGGCAGGCTTCGGTGTCGCGCGGCGCGGCAGTGTAGCGGGCCGGAGCTACCGTCGCACGCTACCCGCGATCGAAGATGGACGCAGCGATGAACAACACGCCCCAGAGTATCGGCACAGCCCATTTCCAGCGTAGACGAGTGAGCAGCGCCGCGATACGCGGATGCTCCAGCAGCTCCGGCGGCGGCGCAAACACCAGCGACCGACGCAGAATTTCCGGTTCTCTGCCGAACCACCCGGGCGCGCTTCCCACCGCCGCCTCATGCTCAGACGCAATCTGGCGGAGCCGGGCGCGCAGTTCGGAGAGCCACACCGCGGCGAACAAGCTCGTCGCGATCATGCTGAAGAAAAATGCCAGGATGACATAGAGCAGCATCGACTGACTCCCAGCCTCGCTCAGCCGCCGTCTTCGACGCCGACCTTGGCCCGGAACTGTCGCAGCTGCGCGCCGAACGCGGCTGAACCAGGCCGCGCGGGCGACGCATCGTTCTTCGAACTGGTACCGGCCTTGGAAGCGACCGCACGAGGCTGCGCCGGACGTTTATTCGCCGGGGTCGACTTGACCGGCGGCGTCTTGGCCACCGCCGGTTTGCGCGCACGCCGCTCGTTTGGCGCGGGCTTTTTAGCTGCGGGATCGGGCGCGACCGGCTTGGTCGGTTTCGGCTTGCGCGCACGCGCTTTGTGCGGTGGTTGCGTCGCTGCCTCCGCCGCCGCCGTGTCGTAGTGCCGATACGTCGCCTCCACATCACCGGCACTGAGCTCACCGTCCCAGTCTTCCATCAGCGTCGCGAGCACGAGCTTCTCGAATTCGCCGGCGAAGCGCTGCACCACTGGCTCGGGATCGGCGACGAGCTTGGCGTCGACGATCAGGCCGAAATGCACGTTGCCGTTGTAGCTCAGGATCGAGATGCCCATGCCGATCGAACCGTTCTGCGGCACCCAGAACATGAGTTCGCGCACACGCGCACCGGCGAGGTAGAGCGGCATCTGCGGCCCGGGCACGTTGGTCGCGACTGCAGTGGCCTTGCGGCTGAACAGCTCCAGCGCGGCACGCTGGATCGCGACTGGCGCCATGCCCACCGCGGCGAGCAGGCCGAACGTCAGTGCAGCCTGACGCGAGCGCTTGAGTTCGCGCATGTTGGCCGCGACGCGCTCGAGCCGGCGCATCGGATTGGCTTCGCCGATCGGCAGGTCGAGGAACACCAGACCGAAGTGATTGCCGAGCTTCTTCGCATGCTCGAGCGGCCGCAGGTTGACCGGCACGGTCGCGCGGATCGTCAGTCCGTCGGCCGCTTCGCCCGCATCGACGAGGTGACCGCGCAACGCGCCGGCGGCGCAGGCCAGCAGTACATCGTTGACGGTGCAGCCCAGTGCCTTGCCGACCGTCTTGACGTCTTCGAGCGGCAGCGGTTCGGCCCAGGCCACGCGCTTGCTGACGCCGAGCGGCCCCTTGAACGCAGTCGGCGGATCGTCCGCGAGCGACAGCGCGATCGCGAGTTCGCGCGTGATCTCGCCGCCTTCGCGTGCGAGTTCCGCCGCGAGCGCCGGATCCTTCCACATTTCCAGACCTTTGCCGAGCATCTTCTCGCCGGCGCCCAGGGCCTTGACCAGCCCCGCCTTGGTCGGTTCGAGCAGGCGCTCCATGACGCTGCCCTGGTCCTTCTTGAGCCATACCTTCGCCAGCTCGGCCTGCTGCTCGAGCGAGGGCGCGGCGTCGGTCAGCGACAACAGCACCTGCACCAGGGCCAGTCCGTCCGCATAGCAGTGATGGACGCGCGAGATCAGCACGCTCCCGCCGCGGTAGTTCTCCACCACATGGAACTGCCACAGCGGCTTGGAATGATCGAGCGGGCTGGAGGCGAGCTGGCTGACGAGGCGCTCGAGCTCGAACTTGTCGGCCGCACCGGGCAGCGCGGTCAGCCGCACGTGCCAGTCGAGATCGAAGTCCTTGTCGGTTTCCCACGCGGCCGAACTGCCGTTGTCGACCGCCTTCTGGCGGAAGCGGCGGAAGGCGAGGAAGCGTTCGGCGATGATCTTCTTCAGCGCAGCCAGGTCGAGCCGGGTCTCGAACATCAGCACGCCGGTGATCATCATGAGGTTGGTGGGACTTTCCATGCGCAGCCAGGCCGTATCGACCTTGGACATGGCGTCGCGCTTGCCCCGCAATACTTCGAACATCGATTCCTCCCCGAACCGTGCAGCAGCGGTCGCTCTGCGTCGCCTAGCATCCGCGCAGGCCTGGAAAAACACAATGTGGCGGCCGTATGACAGCCAAAGGGTCGTCGCGCAATACCGGCCAGGCACGGCGAGTGCGGCAACCCGCGAGCTTCCGAGCATTCCGGTGTCGTTCGCCGCGACGCGTCGTTGCGCCAAGTCGCGGCAGTGCGGGCCGCTGGAGCGTTCGTCGCGACCTCGGCCGGCATCACGGCCCGCGTGCTGCAGGAACCCGGCGCGCTGTAACGCGTGCAAAGCCGCACCATCCTCGGCGCCGCGGCCATCGACGCCATCCTCCCCATGCTGCTGCTCGGCGTGGTCGTGGCGCTGCAGTCCGGCCGGCAAGCTGCAGGTAGGGCATCTCGCCTTGATCCTGCGCGAAGCGATCGGTTGCCTGGCAATGATCTTCACGAAACGGTGCGGCTGCGGCGCCTGGCGGCGCGCCTGGTGAGACAGGCGCATGGAACGCTGGTCCGGTTCGTCCAGTACGACGCTGTTGATCACGCATCACGCAGCTTCGCGTTAGGTATGAGCACGACGATGCCGCGCAGCGGCACGCCGCCAATCGGCCGCACCGTGCGGCCCCGATCAATGGACCATGTCGGAGAATTTCTTCATGCGTACTCAGGCACTTTGCTCAGCGGCATTGCTGGTTTTGGCCATCACGGCCAATGCCCAGGTTCCGACCGAGCAGGACTACTGCACCGCCGATCCCCTTTCCCAGCGCGTTGCCCAGGCTACGGCCTTCATTGTTCCGCTCAGCCAGCTGGAAACGACCAGCATGTTCGACTATTACCGGATCCTGCACTCGAACTACACGTACCAGGTCCATTCCCCTGGTGACGATCTCTGCCCCGACGTCCCCTACTACGACCGCGTCCGTGCCAACTGGGGACGCACCGGGTTCCTCGTCGGCAAGCAGCACCTGGTCACGGCGCCGCACGACAACTCCAGCGGCTACGACCTCACGGGCTACGCCGTGATCTTCCGCAGTCTGCGGCGTAACAAGACCGGCGGCAGCGACTCGCCCGACATCACCTGCAGCGAGCCCGACTTCGAATACATCCACGCGTCGGACATCTATACCTTCAGCGGCGGGTTTTCCTACAACACGAACGACATTCCGGGAACCTATTCGCCCGACTACGTCGTCTTCGAACTCGACCGGCCGGTTACCGGTGTGGAACCGTTGCCCCTTCGCCGCTCGGGTGCGCCGCTGCTCGGCGATCCGCTGCTGATCGCGGCTCACAACCATCGCCTTCCGCTCAAGCTGGTCGGCGGCGGCTATATCGGCCGCGTTGGCCCGACCGGCCTGGACATCGGCAATCCGATGGTTGGCCACGGTGCATCCGGTTCACCGGTCTTCAATCTGCGTTCGCAGGTCGTCGAGACCGCGGTCGCAAGGTCACAGGGGGGGTTGGCACGCGCATACGATTCGGCCGGAAAATGCTGGCGTCCGGTACCGCAAACTGCCGATCTCGGTGCCGGATACAACGAAATCAACAACGGGCCGATGGACGAGTTCGTCACCCACGTGCCGGTGCCTCCCGACCAGTTGCAGGTCACTTCGCTGGCGCCGGTGCATCACACGAATGCGAGCGGCGGCGGCATCACGAACGCGGTCAGCCAGTTCAGCGTGAGCCTGCCGGCCAGTGCTACCGCCTCACAGGATTTTCGTGTGGCGACGACGAGCATTTCTCCGCAGAATTCCGGCCCGACCGAATTGGCACTGACGCTCGTGCCGCCTGCGGGCACCTATACCCTGGCACCCGGCGCAACACTGCCGTTCACTGTGGCGGCGACCAGCAGTGTCAGCATCTGCGGCCAGTTCGATGCCGAAGTGCGCGTCTCTCCGGCGAGCGCGGGTAAATTCGCCAGCGTAATTCCGCATCGCTTCGATCTGAGCACCATCGACTTCAACGTGACGCCGGAAAGTCTCTGGGACGTCACCCAGATTGTCGGCCCCTATCCGACGCGAACACTGACTGTGACCAACACGAAGCCGTATGCGGTTTCGCTGATCGCAAGCGCATCGCAGTCCTGGCTGAAGGTGAACGGCGGCAGTTCGGCGACCGTGAATCTGGCCGCTGCGGGCGCAAGCGGTTCGAGCGCGAGCGTGATCGTCTCATTCGCGAGCAATGCGGAAGCTCTGGTCGCTCCCGGCACACGCGCAGCAGCAGAAGTGACGTTCGCGCCGACCACCGCAGGCTGCAGCGTGCGCGGCAATGAACGCATGGATGTCTCGTTCGCTCCCGGCGAGCAGTCGTACCAGATCCCGAACCCGGCCGTACCGCTAGCTGCGCCGACCGGCGGCAACACGTTCGGTGCTTACGCGGACATGACAGTCGACCTGTCCCATCTGACCGGCAAGACCGTGGGCGACCTCGATCTCGACTTCAGCTTCGTTGAAGACAACTTAATCAGCCCGCCGGGGCTTCGGGCCGCCGACGCTGCCCCATTGATCAAGATCGTGCTCGAATCGCCGTCAGGCCTCAGTCTGACGCTGTGGGACCGCAACAGTCCCCCGGTTGGCTACACGACGCCGACGGTCAATACCTATAGCCAGCTCCGCCTCGATGACGCCACGACACCGCCGCTGGGCGGCAGCCTGCTCAGCGCGGTCAACAGCACCACGCTCGCGGGTATCTGGAAAGTGCGCGTCGCGACATCGAGCCCGACGGCGATATATCTCGAGACCGTGACGTTAAAGTTCAAGCGCCAACCGTAAGCAGCGTCGCGCACGCCAGGGCACCGGCGTGCGCGAAATCACTGCTTGATCGCCTGATACGCCTGCAGCGCCGCCTCACGCGATTCGGCCAGGTCCACGATCGGCTCCGGATAGCCGCTACGCGCGAGCAGGTCCGGCTGCTTCCACGGCGCGTGCACCGATTTGAACGCATGCCGCGACAGCTCAGGCACCCAGCGTTTGACATAGGCGCCGTCGGCATCGAAGCGCTCGCCCTGGGTGACCGGATTGAAGATGCGGAAATACGGCGCGGCATCCGCACCGGTGCCCGCGGTCCATTGCCAGCCCTGCGTATTGTTGGCGAGATCTGCGTCGACCAGCGTGTCCCAGAACCAGCGCGCGCCGTGACTCCAGTGCACACGCAGGTTCTTGCACAGGAAACTCGCGACCAGCATGCGCACGCGGTTGTGCATCCAGCCCGTGTGCCACAGCTCGCGCATGCCGGCATCCACGATCGGCAGGCCGGTACGGCCGCGCTGCCAGGCGGCAAGCTGCTCCGCGTCGGGCTCGCGCCATTGGAAAGTATCGAAGCCCGGATTGAGATTGCGCTGCGGCGTCTGCGGAAAGTGGTACAGCAGGTGATGCGAGAACTCGCGCCAGCCGAGCTCGCGCAGGAACGGTTCACCGGCCTCGCGCAAGGTCTTGCCCTGCTCGCGTCCCAGTTCCTCGAGTTTCCAGTAGACCTGCTGCGGCGAGATCTCGCCGAAATGCAGATACGGTGACAGGCGCGAGGTGCCGACCTCGGCCGGATAGTCGCGGCGCTCGGCGTAGCCGCGCAATGCGGCAGCACAGAAATCGTCGAGCGCCTCCGCAGCGCCGGCTTCGCCGGGCTGCCAGGCGGCGTGGAACCCGGTGTCCCAGGGAATGCGCGGCAGCAGCGAGAGATCGTCGATGGTGGCGACCTCGTTGATCGCCGACGCCGGGATCCGCGCCGGTGCGGGTGCGGGTGGACGCGGCTCGAGCTTCGCGCGCGCATTGCGCCAGTACGGCGTGAACACGCGATACGGACCGCCCTGCCCGGTGCTGATCTCCCACGGCTCGATCAGCAGGTTCGCGTTGCTGCTGTGGGCGTCGCAGCCCTGTTCCTTCAGCTGCTGCTTGACGTGCTTGTCGCGTGCGATCACCGAGGGTTCGTAGAGCCGGTTCCAGTACACCGCCGCCGCGCCGCTCGCATGCAGTACCTCCTGCAGCACTGCGAGGCTATCGCCGGAGCGTATCTGCAGTTCGACCCCGCGCGCCCGCAAATCGCGCTGCAGCGAGGTCAGTGAATGATGCAGCCACCAGTCGCTGGCCGCGCCGGGCGCCCACGGCGACTCCTCGTGCGGCGCGTGGATATACAGCGGCAGGATGCGCGCGTGGTCGCGCAACGCGAGTTCGAGCGCGGGGTTGTCGCTCAGGCGCAGATCGCGGCGGAACCAGACGATGGCGAGGGTCATCTGTACGACCGTCACGATCCCGACACGGTCGCTATTGGGTTGTGCACCCGATCTCCACAGCCCTGGCCAATGCTGCGCATTGGCCGTCCGGCCCGTCGGGCGTTCAGAGTGATCAGAACCTGCGGTTCTGAGCGATCACTCTTCACCCCCCTTGACTTAAGGGGGCTCCAAGAGCCAAGGCGCGCTGCGGATGCGTCACGGGTTTCCATCGGAACTCCTTCGAAAAGCCATCCACTTGAAAGGGGGTGAACGGGCAACCGCTCAGAACCGTACACTCTGGTTGCCCTGAAGGCCCAACGGGCAGGAGGGTTGGGTGGGGATGGTGTTTGTTTTGCGCGGTGCGCTGCAAACCGCGTCGCCGTCCTTCCCTGATCCTGCCTGCGGATCGCCAGAACAGCGGCCGTATACTGCCGCGGCCATCGTCAACAGGGAATGACAGTGATACCTGCCTTCGCACCCTCGTCGCGTTCGTACCGGGTCTGGCGCGGCGCGCTGCTTGCGCTCTGCCTCTGCACGCTCGCCGCCTGCGACCGTTCCGAACCGCGTCTGCCGCAAGCCCAGGGTACGCCGGTCGCCAGGCCCGCCGATGCGGCGACCGCGACCGGCGGAGCCTTCGCGCTCACCGCGGCGCATGCGCAGCAGTACCAGGGGCAGCTCGCGCTGGTGCTGGAATTCAGCCAGCCGCTGGTCGGCGCGCAGAGCTTCGATGACCTGCTTGCGGTCAAGGATGCGAAAGGCGCCGCAGTCAGCGGCAGCTGGGCGCTGGACGAGGACGGCAAGACCCTGCGCTTTCCCTATGTGCAGGCAAACCTGACGTACAGCGTGACGCTGAAGGGCGCTCTCGCCGCCGTCGACGGCAGCACCTTGGCCAGCGACGCGACGCGCGAGGTCTTCACCGGACCGCTGGAACCCGCCGTCGGCTTCGCCTCGCAGGGCAGCGTGCTGCCGGCACGAGAGACGCGCGGCATTCCGGTCGTATCGGTCAACGTGCGCGAGGTCGATGTCGAATTCCTGCGCGTGCGCGACAAGGAGCTGTCCACCTTCTTCGCCGGCTACCAGAGCAACGAACGCCGCTCGAGCTACGACCTCGACGCCGAAAGCGGCTGGTGGGGCCGCAAGGGTGCGCCGGTCACACGCATCGCCGACTCGGTCTATGCCAACCGCTTCGTGCTCGGCGGCAAGGAAAACGAGCGCACGCTGACCTACCTGCCGATCCAGAACCTGCCGGAACTCTCAAAGCCCGGCCTCTACTTCGCCGCGATGAAGCGCGCCGGCAGCTTCCAGGGCGAATGGGAAACCAGCTTCTTCTTCGTCAGCGACATCGGCCTGCATACGCGCGCCTACCGCGAACAGCTGTTCGTGCATGCGGCGTCGCTCAAGTCCGGCGACGCGCTGGCCAAGGTCGAACTGTCGATTCTCGATGCCAAGGGCGAGTCCGTGCTGACCGCGCAGACCGACGCCGACGGCAACGCGCTGCTGAACTACACGCTGACCGCCAATCAGGTTCTGGTCGCGCGCAGTGGCGAGGACGTCTCGCTGCTGCCGTTCAACCAGCCCGCGCTGGACCTGTCCGACTTCGCCGTCGCCGGGCGCCGCCAGGAATGGTTCGACGTGTTCGCGTGGTCGGGCCGTGACCTGTACCGGCCGGGCGAAACCCTGCGTGTCTCCGCGCTGCTGCGCGACAGCGACGGCAAGCCGATTCCGCCGCAGCCGGTGTTCCTGACGCTCAAGCAGCCCGATGGCCGCCCCTGGAGCCAGGCCAAGCTGGAACCGCGCGAACTGGGCTATCTGGAATGGACGCAGGAACTGCCGGCCGACGCGCCGACCGGACGCTGGCAGATCGAGTTCCGTCTCGACCCCGCGGCGAAAGAGGCCAACCAGGCGCTGAGCCTGCGCGTCGAGGAATTCCTGCCTGAGCGCCTCAAGCTCGATCTCACGGCCGGCCAGGTGCGCCTGAAACCCGGCGAAAAACTCGCGCTCGACGTACAGGGCGACTACCTCTACGGCGCGCCGGCCGCGGGCAATCGCTTCACCGCGCGCCTGACCGTCGTCAACGATGCGCATCCGCTCGAGGCACGCAAGGATTTCTTCTTCGGCGACCCGACGCTGGAGCTACCCAAGGAAGCGCGCGACGTCGTCGACGAAGCGCTCGACGAGCGCGGCAAGCTCGCCACACAGCTCGACATCCTCGGCGATATCAAGGCGCAGGCGCCGGTTGCCGCCGTCGTGTCCGGCAGCGTCTACGAAAGCGGCGGGCGCAGCGTCACGCGCACGCTCAAGCGCACCGTGTGGCCGGCCGATGCGCTGGTCGGCGTGCGGCCGCTGTTCGATCCCAAGGACGGCGCCGCAGCCAACGGGCGCGTCGGCTTCGAGCTGATCCGCGCCAACGGCGATGGCGAACTGCTCGCGGCTCAGGGACTCAAGCTCAGCCTCGTGCGCGAGAATCGCAACTACCACTGGAGCTACGACAAGAGCAGCGGCTGGCGCTTCGATTTCACGCGCAGCTTCGACACGGTCGAGAGCCGCGACATCGCGACCACGGCCGGCCAGGCGGTCAAGTTCGACGTGCCCGTGGAATGGGGCGGCTACCGCATCGAAGTGCTCGACCCGGCCACCGGCCTGACCCTGCGCTATCCGTTCACCGCCGGCTGGAGCTGGGACGACGAGAACCGTGGCAAGGAAGCGCGACCGGACAAGATCAAGCTCGCGCTGGACAAGGAACACTACCGTGCCGGCGACACGCTGAAAGTGACCGTGACCGCGCCGCAGGCCGGCGCTGGCCTGCTGCTTGTCGAAAGCGACAAGTTGCTTTATACGCGTCGTATCGAGGTGAACGGTGCGACCACGTTCGAGATTCCGGTCACCACCGACTGGGAGCGCCACGACGTCTACATCAGCGCGCTGGTGCTGCGCGGCGGCTCGGCCACGAGCAAGGTCACGCCGGCGCGCGCGGTCGGCGTGGCGCATGTGTCTATGGATCGCGCGGAACGCAAGATCGCGGTGGAGATCGTGGCGCCGAAACTGATGAAGCCGGAACTGCCGCTGCCGGTCGAGATCAGGGCGCCGGCGCTCGCCGGCAAGAGCGCCTTCGTGACCGTCTCGGCCGTCGACGTCGGCATCCTCAACATCACGCGCTTCGCGCGGCCCGACGCAAACGCCTGGTTCTTCGGCCAGCGCCGCCTCGGCATCGACGCCTACGATCTCTACGGCCGCCTGATCGAAAGTTTCGACGGTGCACTGGCCAAACTGCGCTACGGCGGCGACATGGCCGCTGCGGCGCTGCCGCAGGCGCGCCGGCCCACCGCGAAGGTGCAGACCGTCGACCTGTTCTCCGGCGCGGTCAGGCTCGATGCGCAGGGCAACGCAAAGCTTGAATTGCCGGTACCGGATTTCAACGGCACCCTGCGGGTGACCGGCATCGTCTTCGGTGACGACCGCTACGGCGGCAGCGACGCGGAAACCGTCGTGCGCGCGCCACTCGTGGCCGAGGTGTCGACGCCGCGCGTGCTCGCACCGGGCGACAGCGCGAGCCTCACGCTGGATCTCAGCAATTTCTCCGGCGCGCAGCGTGAATTCCGCGTGCGTCTCGAAGCCGACCCGCCGCTGCGCATCGCCGATGCGGTACGCACGCAGACGCTGGCAGACGGCGCCAAGAAGACGCTGCAGTTCAGTCTCAGTGCCGACGAAGGCATGGGCGTGGGCAAGTTCCGCGTTTTCGCCGAAGCCGGCGAGCTGCGCCTGCAGCGCCATTTCGAGATCGCCGTGCGGCCGGCCTGGCCGGCCGTGCTGCGCTCTGCGCCGCAGGTGCTGCAGCCAGGTGCCGGCCTCGGCCTGGGCAGCGGCGCGATGGAAGGGCTGATCGCCGACTCGGTGACCGCGAGCTTGAGCGTCAGCGCGCTGCCGCCGCTGCCGTTCGCCAGCTCCGTGCGCGGCCTGCTCGGCTATCCCTACGGCTGCATCGAGCAGACCACGAGCCGCGGCTACGGCGTGCTCGTGCTCGACGCGAACAATGCGAAGAACCTCGGCATCACGCCGCTGCCCGACGACGCGCGCCAGCGCCTGATCGCCAACGCGATCAGCCGCATCTCGGCGATGCAGGTGCCGTCCGGGCATTTCTCGATGTGGGGCGACGACGGCTCGGTCGACACGATGATCACGCCCTACGTCACCGAGTTCCTGCTCGACGCGCGCGAGGCCGGCTTCGCCGTGCCCGAAGGCATGCTGCAGAACGCGCTGAAACGTCTCAACGACGATCTGCTGTCCGGCGGTCATCCGTACTACGCCTATGACAACGCCGAACACCTGCGCTTTGCCGACCAGGCCTGGTCGGCTTACATACTCGCGCGCGTGCAGCGTGCACCGCTCGGCACGCTGCGGACGCTGTTCGACAACGAGCGCGGCAAGTCGATCACGGCTCTGCCGCTGGTGCATCTGGGCATCGCGCTGAGCCTGCGCGGCGATGTGGCGCGCGGCCAACAGGCGCTGGCCGAGGCGTTCGCGAAGAAAGTCGAGCGGCCGCGCTGGCTCGGCGACTACGGTTCGGATCTGCGCGACGCCGCGCTCATGGTCGCGCTGACGCATCGTGCCGGCCTCAACAAACCCGAATACGACGAGAGCGTGATCGCGCTGGGCCGCGAGCTGGTCGCTCGCAAGTCCGGCGACCGCATCCAGTGGCTCAGCACGCAGGAGCAAAGCGCGATCGCGCGTCTCGGCAAGGCGCTGATCGCCAAGGGTGACGCCAAGGTCGGCGGCACGTTGAGCCTGGGCGGCAGTAGCGAAGTCGTTCAGCCCGCGCCGATCTGGAGCCGCAGCTTCGACGCCGCCGCGCTGCGCGCCGGCGTGCGCTTCGTGCCCGAGAGCACGGCGCCGCTGTACGTCAGCGAAGACGTCGCCGGCATTCCGAAGACCGCCCCGGCCGCCGACGACAGCGTGATCATGATCCGGCGCCAGTGGTATGCGCTCGACGGCAGCGCCTGGGACGGCGGCGAACTCAAGGAAGGCGAAGGCCTCATCGTCGGGATCAGCATCGAAGCCAAGGAAGCGATACGCGACGCGCTGCTGATCGACCTGCTGCCCGGCGGCCTGGAAATCGAGAACTTCAACCTGACCGACGCGAAGCAGTGGGCCGACGTCGTCGTCGACGGCGTGCAGATCGCCGAACGCGCCTATGCCGCCGACGTCAAGCACGAGGAATTCCGCGACGACCGCTACGTGGCCGCGCTGAACCTCATGCAGGGCCAGAAGGCGCACGTGTTCTACCTCGTGCGCGCGGTATCGCCGGGCAGCTACGTGGTGCCGCCGACGACAGTCGAGGACATGTACCGCCCGCAGATCCGCGGCGTCGCGCGCAGCGTACCGGCGCGGGTTACCGTGGTTCAGCCGTAAGCGACCGACTGCGCCTGATAGCAAGCGAGATGCATCGAGGCCGCCGAACACCATCCCCACCCAACCCTCCCCTTGAAGGGGAGGGCTTTTCTTCGCCAGATTGCACTAGTCGCTCAGGTTCTGCATTGAAGCTGGCCTTGTACAAGGTTGTCGCGAATCTCTTGAAGCCCTCCCCTTCAAGGGGGTTGGAGCCGGCGGTTCAGAACCGACAGGTTCTCACCGGCTTCAACGCCCAACGGGCCGGAGGGTTGGGTGGGGATGGTGTAGCTCCTCCGCTCCCGCAAAACGGAAGGGAAAAGCGGCGCCAAACCCGCTGGCTGCGCCGCATCACAATTTCCACACTGCTGCTGGCCGCTCTAGCGCTCATCCTCGACCGCCTGTTCCCCCTGCCCCTACCCGCCGACGACAGCGGCAGCACCGTCGTGCTCGCGCGCGACGGCACGCCCCTGCGCGCGTTTCCCGACGCCGACGGCATCTGGCGCTATCCGGTCACGACCGCACAGGTGTCGCCGCTGTATCTCGACGCGCTGCTGACCTACGAAGACCGCTGGTTCCACCGCCATCCCGGCGTCAATCCGCTCGCGCTCGCACGCGCCGCGGTCCAGCGCGTATGGCATGGCCGCACCGTGTCCGGAGGGTCGACCCTGACCATGCAGGTCGCGCGCATCCTCGATCCGCATTCGCGCAGCGCGCTGGGCAAGCTCAAGCAGATCCTGCGCGCGCTGCAGCTCGAAGCGCATCTGAGCAAGGACGAGATCCTGACGCTGTATCTCAACCACGCGCCGTTCGGCGGCACGATACAGGGCGTCGAAGCCGCGTCCTGGGCCTATCTCGGCAAATCGGCGCAGCGCCTGAGCCACGCCGAAGCGGCGCTGCTCGCCGTGCTGCCGCAGGCGCCGAGCCGGCTGCGCCCGGACCGCCATCCCGCACTGGCGCAGCGCTACCGCGACAAGCTGCTCGATCGCATGCACGCGCTGCAGCGCTGGGACACGGCCACGGTGCGCGACGCGCAGCACGAAAGCGTCGCCGCACGCACGCTCGATCCGCCGCTCGACGCCGCCCTGCTCGCCCAGCGCCTGCGCTCGGCATTGCCGCGCGAACGCAGCATCCGCTCGAGCATCGACCGCGAACTGCAGGCGGCGATGGAAGCGCGCGTGACCAGCTATCTCGCACGCCTGCCCGAACGCACCTCGGCCGCGCTGCTGCTTGTGGACAATTCCACCTTGCAGGCTCTCGCCTACGTCGGTTCCGGCGCGTTCGCCGATCCGCAGCGCCTCGGCCACGTCGACATGGTGCGCGCGCCGCGTTCGCCGGGTTCGACGCTGAAACCGTTTCTCTATGGCCTCGCACTGGACGATGGGCTGATCCATTCCGAGAGCCTGCTCGTCGACGCACCACAGTCCTTCGGCGGCTATCGCCCGGGCAATTTCGACATGGCGTTCAATGGCCCGGTTTCCGCTGCCGACGCGCTGCGTCTGTCGCTGAACGTACCCGCGGTGGACCTGCTCGACCGCGTCGGGCCCGCGCGCTTCGCCGCGCGGCTGGCCAATGCGGGACTGGAACTGCAATGGCCGCGCGGCGCGAGTCCGAACCTGTCGCTGATCCTCGGCGGCACCGGTGCGACGCTGCAGGATCTCGTCGGCGCCTACGCCGCGCTCAATCGCGAAGGCCTCGCCGGCACCGTGCGCCTGCGCGAACAGGAGCCGCTGACCGAACGCCGCCTGCTGAGCCCAGGCGCAGCCTTCATCGTGCGCAGCATGCTCGAAGCCAACCTGCGACCGGGACAGAGCCGCGACACCTTCGACCCGGGACGGCGCGCGCGTCTGGCCTGGAAGACCGGCACGTCGTACGGTTTTCGCGACGCCTGGGCGCTGGGCACGACGCGGCGCTATACGCTAGGCGTCTGGGTCGGCCGGCCCGATGGCACGCCGGTGCCGGGCCAGTACGGCGCCGTCACGGCTCTGCCGTTGCTGTTCCAGGCCGTCGACAGCCTGCCGCGCGCGCCGGAAGACGCCGCGTCGACGGCGGCTCCGTCCACAGTGGCAGAAGTGGACATCTGCTGGCCGCTCGGCACCGCTTTCGAGCCCGAACAGCCGCAGCTGTGCCAGGAAAAGCGCAAGGCGTGGACCCTTGCCGGCGCGATCCCGCCGACCCTGCCCGAACGCGAAGCCACCGCGTGGCACGACGCACGCCTGCGCCTGCGCGTCGATGCGCGCAGCGGGCAGCGCCTCAGCGGCGGCTGTCATGCGGACAGCGAACGTGAAACCGTGCTCGCGCGCTGGCCCGCGCTCGCGCAGCCGTGGCTCAGTGCCTGGCAGCGCAAAGCCTCGCGATTGCCGCCGCTCAAAGGCGGCTGCGCCGACGACGGCCTCGACGGCAACGCCAACCTGCAGATCGCCGGCGTCGCGGCCGGCAGCAGCCTCGTACGTGCGCCGGGCAGCACGCATCCGCCGCATTTGTCCCTGCGCGCACTCGGCGCCCACGGCACGGTGCAATGGCTCGTCAACGGTCGCATCAAGGCCGCACTCGATGCGGCGCGCCCGTTCGAACACGACTTCGACGAACCCGGCACGCAGTCGATCACGGCGATGACGGCTTCGGGGAACTTTGCACAGGTGGAGATTCAGGTGTTGCGCTGACGTCGATCGCGCACCGCAAACAGCCCTGAGGCGATAGCACCCGAGAGCATCGGCGAACCATGACTACGCGGAAATCGGGGTACTGACCTCAGCGCAGCACGTTGGACACGTCTCAGCACACGCTGTGTCGGCTTCAGGTTCCCGATACGCATAGACAGTGATGCGCAGGTCCACGCCTAACGCGGCAACGCGGCTTACCCGAGCGGCGTCGATCACTGCAGCGAATGGTGCCGCATCGCGGCCGCCCTCGAAACCGTAGTCGAACACGCGCGAATCGCAGCCGCTCCATAGCGCTTGAAGTACCGGAGGCAAGGACTCGACGAGCGCAAGAAAATGGTCCGTGCAGCGCTGCGGGTCACATTCGAGCTGGCCATCGGTAAGCGCCTCTATTGCGAGCCGGAATCGCGGCGGTTCCGTCTCGGTCGCACCACACTGCAGCACGAACGTGCGACGGCCGAAATGCTGAGCCAGCGGCGCAAGGTCCTCGCTCGATTCGAGCTCGACGTCCAGATTGATGAAGCTCGCGCGAATCGAGGTCGTCATTGGGGCGGATCCGCGGCGGAGGAATGTATGCGCAACGGCGCGCCGGCGCTGCTCGGCATTCCTCCGCATCTCGCAAGACACAGCATGCTACATCTGACACAGCAACGTTGTCGCCGCGCCATACGCCGCGCGAGTGCACCGTCTCGGAACGGCTGCGTCACGAGCTTGGTGACCATCAGCGCAGGCGTGACTGATCTCGGAGGGCTACGCGCGCCGAAGGGGCTTGGGTTCGGCAAGAACTCGCGTCGGTATGACCGGGTCGGTCGTCGCGCAGGCGCCGCAGGACGAACAGCCACCCGACGTCGCGCAGCCACTGCCGACGCTCGCCGGAATCCGCGCACGCAAACGCGACCCGGTGCGTCGCACCCACGACGGCATGCGCGCCGATTCGAGCCCATCGGCGATCCGCGCCAGCGCCCTGCCCCAGACCGACGGCAGGTATTTGCGCAGCACGCTGATCGCCGCGGTCGCGACGATCGCGCCGACGATGACGTATTGCACGGCGAGCGAGGCGGTCATCCGCTTAGCGCCCGGGTGACCTGGAAGGTGATGAACGAGGCGACGTAGGCGAGCCCGAACAGATAGCCCGCGGCGATCCACACATTGCGCCAGGAATTCGTCTCGCGCCGGATCACGGCCAGCGTCGACAGGCATTGCGGTGCGAAGATGAACCACACCAGCAGCGACAGCGCGGTCGCGAGCGGCCATTGCACAGCGATCAGCGGGCCTAGCGCGGCGGCGACGCTTTCGTCGGAACCCGACAGCGCATACACCGTGCCGAGCGCCGACACCGCGACTTCGCGCGCGGCGAGCCCCGGAATCAGCGCGATGCTGATCTGCCAGTTGAAGCCGATCGGCGCGAACACGACTTCGAGCCAGCGGCCGATGCGGCCTGCGAAGCTGTAGTCGATCGCCGGTCCGGTCGCACCTTCCGGCGGCGCCGGATAGCTCGACAGGAACCACAGCAGGATCGTCAGCGCGAGAATGATGCCGCCGACGCGCCGGATGAAGATCCAGCCGCGCTCCCACAGGCCGATCGCGAGATCGCGCGGATGCGGCCAGCGGTACGAGGGCAGTTCCAGCATCAGCGCGTGCTCGCTGCGGTCGCGGCGCAGGCGCTTCATGACGAAGGCAACACCGAGCGCGCTCACGATGCCCGCCACATACAGCGCGAACAGCACGATGCCCTGAAGGTTGAACAGGCCGGCGACCGTACGCTGCGGGATGAACGCGGCGATCAGCAGCGTATACACCGGCAGTCGCGCCGAGCAGGTCATCAGCGGCGCGACCATGATCGTGGTCAGGCGGTCGCGCGGATCCTGGATGCTGCGCGTGGCCATGATGCCGGGGATCGCGCAGGCGAAGCTCGACAGCAGCGGAATGAAGGAGCGTCCGCTCAGGCCGGCCTTGAACATCAGGCGGTCGAGCAGGAAGGCCGCGCGCGGCAGATAACCGGATTCCTCGAGCGCGAGGATGAACAGAAACAGGATCAGGATCTGCGGCAGGAACACGAGCACGCCGCCGATGCCGGCGAACACGCCGTCGTTGAGCAGGCTGCGCAGCGGGCCATCGGGCAAGGTCGCCACGCTCCACTCGCCGAGCAGCTTGATGCCGCCTTCGATGCCCTCCATCAGCGGCTCGGCCCAGGAGAACACGCTCTGGAAGATCAGGAACATCAGGCCAGCGAGCAGCACGAGTCCGCCGAACGGATGCAGCGCGACGCGATCGATTGCATCGTCGGTGGCCGCCGTGCGCGTCGGCATGCTGACCGCGGCACTGAGCACGAGTCGCACTTCCGCGTGCAGATCGGCATCGCCGGCGCTGGTTACGGCCGGCAGCGGCACAGCGAGGTCGAGGCGTTCGACCAGCGCCTTGGCGCCGGCACGCCTGACCGCGACGGTTTCGATGACGGGAATGCCGAGTTCGCGTTCGAGTGCCGCGATATCGATGCGGATGCCACGCCGCGCGGCGGCATCCATCATGTTCAGCGCCAGCACGACGGGCAGGCCAAGACGGCGCACTTCGAGCACGAAACGCAGGTGCAGGCGCAGGTTGGTCGCGTCGGCGACGCAGACCAGCAGGTCGGGCCGCGTTTCGCCCGCGGCGATGCCGAGACAGACGTCACGCGTGATTGCCTCGTCCGGACTCGCCGCGTCGAGGCTGTAGGCGCCCGGCAGGTCGAGCAGATCGACCACACGTCCCGAAGGCGCCGTATAGCGGCCTTGCTTGCGCTCGACCGTGACACCGGCGTAGTTGGCGACCTTCTGGCGGCTGCCGGTCAGCAGATTGAACAACGCGGTCTTGCCGCAGTTGGGGTTGCCGACCAGGGCGATGCGCAGTGCCGCGTCCGTACTCATGCGCTCGCTCCTTCGGACTGCAGCCAGACGCGGGCCGCCTCGCTGCGCCGCAGCGCGAACCGCGTGAAACCGATCTGAACCAGCAACGGGTCGGCGCCTACCGGCCCGCGCGTGACCAGCTTGACCGGCTCACCGGCGACGAAACCCAGGTCACGCAGGCGCCGGGCGATGGGATCGGCGCTGCCGACATCCTCGACCTCGCGCACGACGGCCGTGTTGCCCGGAAGCAGTTCGGAAAGTCGCACAGGCAGATACGCACTGAATAAGAATGGTTCGCGATTATATCCGGATCCGTCCGCCTGCGGGGCTTCGACGTTTGCCGCGCGCCCCCCCCCCCGCCGGCGAAACGGGACGGCTGCGCCGACATCTCCCCCTCGAAACCATACGCCTGCAGATGTCCGGACCTGGAACCCGGCCTATTCCCTTTGACGCCGCTATGATCCGGCTTTCGCTGCTGGAAACCCGGAGGGAGGGATCCATGACCGCATCCGTAGCACTGGCCGTCCGTGGCGCCGTCGCCGAGGTTCGCCTGAACCGTCCCGGCGTGCACAACGCGTTCGACGAGAGCCTAATCGCCGAACTGACGACGACGCTGCAGCAGCTGGACGCCGACGCGACCATCCGCGCCGTCGTGCTGACCGGCGAAGGCGCCTCGTTCTCCGCCGGCGCGGATCTGAACTGGATGCGCTCGATGGCGCAGGCCAGCGAGGCCGACAACCGCGCCGACTCCCTCAAGCTCGCTGCGCTGATGCGCACGCTGAATTACCTGTCCAAGCCCACCCTTGCCCGCGTCAATGGCGCGGCCTACGGCGGCGGCGTCGGCCTCGTCGCCTGTTGCGACATCGCGATCGGTGTGGACACGGCGAAGTTCTCGTTGTCGGAAGTGAAGCTCGGCCTGGTGCCGGCGGTGATATCGCCGTATGTGGTCGCCGCGATCGGCGCGCGCCAGGCGCGCCGGCTGTTCATCAGCGGCGAAGTCTTCGGTGCCGCCGACGCCCAGCGCATCGGCCTGCTGCACGAAGCCGTCCCCGCCGACCAACTCGACGCCGCCATCGACCGCAGCCTGCACTGGCTGGGCAAGGGCGGCCCGCTCGCCCAGACCGAAGCCAAGCGCCTGGCCCTGGCCATGGCCGGCATGAGCGACGGCCAGCAGCGCACGCTCGACGAGCACAACGCCGCACTGATCGCGCGCCTGCGCGTGTCGGCCGAAGGCCAGCATGGACTGGGTGCATTTCTCGACAAACGTGCGCCTGATTGGGCGAAGGAGAGCTGACATGATCGACCACCTCGGTTTCACCGTCTCCGATTTCGACCGCAGTCTCGCGTTCTACAAGACCGTGCTCGCGCCGCTGGGGCATGGACTCGTCATGGAAGTCACGCCGGAGATGACCGGCAACGGTTCGCGCCATGCGGGCTTCGGCACGGGCAAGCCGGATTTCTGGATCGGCACCGGTGGCGAGGCGACGCGCAATGGGCTGCATGTCGCGCTGGCGGCGGAAAACCGCGCGGCCGTGGATGCGTTCTACGCCGCGGCGATCGCCGCCGGCGCGAAGGACAACGGCCCGCCCGGCATTCGCGCGATGTATCACCCGAACTACTACGGCGCGTTCGTCATCGATCCGGACGGCCACAATCTCGAAGCGGTCTGCCACAAGCCCGAGTGAGCGACGGGCGGCGACCGTCCGCGACAAGACACCCCAGCAGGCCGGCCGTGACGGCCGGCGCCGATGCCAAACAACCGGAAGGCACACGATGCAAGGACTGTTTTCGAAGGTACTCATAGCCAACCGCGGTGAAATCGCCTGTCGCGTGATCCGCACCTGCCGCCGGCTCGGCATCGCGACGGTCGCGGTGTATTCGGAAGCCGATGCGACCGCGCAGCACGTGCGACTCGCCGACGAGGCCTGGCCGATCGGCGGCTCGCGGCCGGCGGATTCCTACCTGCGCGGCGACGTGATCCTCGATGTCGCGAAGAAGAGCGGCGCACAGGCCATCCATCCGGGCTACGGCTTCCTGTCGGAGAACGCCGACTTCGCCGAGGCGGTCGAGACCGCCGGTTTGATCTTCATCGGCCCCAGCGCCGCGTCAATGCGCAAGATGGGCTCCAAGGCCGGCGCCAAGATCCTCATGCAGGAACACAAGGTGCCGGTGGTGCCGGGCTATACCGGTGAGGACCAGGATCCAGGCGTGCTCGCACGCGAAGCCGGCCGTGTCGGCTATCCGCTGATGATCAAGGCGGCCCACGGCGGCGGCGGCAAGGGCATGCGCGTCGTGCGTTCGGCGGAAGAATTCGCCGCCAGCCTCGAGTCCTGCCAGCGCGAGGCGAAAAACGCGTTCGGCCGCGACCGCGTGCTGCTCGAACGCTACGTCGAGAAGCCGAGGCACATCGAATTCCAGGTGTTCGGCGACACGCACGGCAACATCGTGCACCTCAACGAGCGCGAGTGCTCGGCGCAGCGTCGCTACCAGAAAGTGCTGGAAGAAGCGCCATCGCCGTTCGTCACGCCGGATCTGCGCGCGCGCATGGGTGATGCGGCCATCGCTGCAGCCCGCGCGATCGACTACAGCAATGCCGGCACCGTCGAGTTCATCGTGGGACAAGGCGGCGATTTCTACTTCATGGAAATCAATACACGCCTGCAGGTCGAGCATCCGGTTACCGAGCTGACCCTGAATCTCGATCTCGTCGAGCTGCAGCTGCGCGTCGCCGCCGGCGAAGCACTGCCCGGCTCGCTCGTGCGCAACAAGTCGATTCCCGCCGACGGCCATGCCATCGAGCTGCGCCTGTACGCGGAGGATCCGGCGCAGAACTTCCTGCCGGGCTCGGGCCGCCTGACCACACTGCGTCTGCCGCAGCCCTCGCGCCATGTGCGCATCGACGGCGGCGTGATCGAAGGTGACACCGTGTCGATCTTCTACGACCCGATGATCGCCAAGCTCATCGTCTGGGACAAAAACCGCGACGAAGCGCTGCAGCGCATGCGTGAAGCGCTGGCCGCCACGCAGATCGTCGGGCCGAAGTCGAACGTCGAATTCCTCGAGCGCCTCGTGCGTCATCCGGCAGTGACCGGCGCGACGATCGACACGGGCTACCTCGACCGCCATCTCGACGAATTCCTGCCGCAGAGCGCGGAACCCGTGCCCACCGCGCAATTCGCCGCAGCGGCGGCCGTGGTGCTGCTCGATCAGGAAACCGCTGCGCCGCAGCTCGCCGCGACCGGCAACGATCCGCACTCGCCGTGGGCACGCGCCGACGGCTGGCGCCTGGGCCATCCGGGCAAGCGCGTCGTCGCGCTCGTGCATGCCGGCGAACGCATCGAGATCGCCGCGCACGGCGCGGGCGGGCAGTACAGCCTCGACTGGAATGGTACCCATGCGATCGTGCGCAACGCGTTGTACGCCGACGGGCGCTTCAGCGCCGAGATCGACGGCAGCACGCGCCGTTTCAGCGCGCACATCGACGAGGCGCATGTGCTGCTGCACGACGGCCAGCAGCGCCAGGTGTTCGAGCGCGCCGCCGCGTTCGCCTACAGCGCCAGCAAGAGCGGCGGTGGCGACCGTGTCACCGCCCCCATGCCAGGCCGCGTCGTATTGACCAGGGTCCAGGCTGGCGACGCCGTCGTCGAAGGCCAGGAACTGGCCATCATGGAAGCCATGAAGATGGAAATCACCCTGCGCGCGCCGCGCGCGGGCATTGTCGCCGCGGTACAGGCCCAGGCCGGCGAATTCGTCGAAGCCGATGCCGTGCTGATCCGGCTGGAGAGCGTCTGATGCAAATCCGCACGATGAAACACCACGCAACCCGCCTGCTGTTCGCGGCTACCGCGCTGCTGCTGGGCGGCTGCGTCGAAACGCGCTTCGAGGCGCCGCTCGGAGACAACATCGAGTCCTGCGATGTGGGCTGGAAAGGACTCTGGCTCGCCGACGAGGGAAAAACCGGGGAAAGCACCGACGGCGCCTTCTACGTCGATCACGAATGTCGCTTCCATGTGCTCGACCAGACCGAGCCCGGCGCACCGCTCAAGCCCATCCATGTGCCGTTGAATTTCGTGCACGACGGTGGCAACGACTACATCGTCGTCTCCGACGTGCAGCTCAAGGGACTGGTCAAGCTGTCAGCACCGCATGCGATCGAGCCGGCACCGGAAAAATCCTTCTTCTTCGCGCGCTACCGGCTGCGCGGCGACACCCTGGATCTTCACGACGTCGACGCCGAGCGGGTGGCCAAGCTGATCCTCGACGCCAAGATCGAAGGCACGATCGACAAGACCGCGACCGAACTGCATGTCTACGTGCGGGGCAACCGCCAGCAGATGCTGGAAATCGTGCGCAAGCACGCCATATTCAATGACAAGCCCACCCGGCTGAAACGCAGCGAGCAATCGGTCGAGGCCTACGAGAAGACCCTGCTCGCGCGTCAGCGCAAGGAAACACCATGAGTCAGCCGCAGCAGGTGCGCATCGTCGAAGTCGGTCCGCGCGATGGCCTGCAGAACGAAAAGGCCATCGTGCCCACGGCGGTGAAGATCGAGCTGATCGACCGCCTCAGCGCGACCGGCCTGCGCAGCATCGAGGCGACGAGCTTCGTCAGCCCGAAGTGGATACCGCAGCTCGCCGACGCCGCCGATGTGTTCAGTGGCATCGCGCACCGGCCCGGCGTGCACTATCCCGTGCTGGTGCCGAACCTGCAGGGCTACGAGCGCGCGCGCGCGCTCGGTGCCGACGAAGTCGCGGTATTCGCCGCGGCATCCGAAGCATTCAGTCGTACGAACATCAACGCGAGCATCGACGAATCGCTCGAACGCTTCGCGCCCGTGCTCGAACGCGCCGCGGCCGACGGCGTGCGCGTGCGCGGCTACGTGTCCACGGTGCTGGGCTGTCCCTACCAGGGCGAGGTGCCGCTGTCGGACGTGGTGCGCGTCGCCACGCGCCTGCATCGCGCGGGCTGCTATGAGATCTCGCTCGGCGACACCATTGGCATCGGCACGCCGCGCAAGGCCGCGGCGATGCTCGCCGCGGTCGCCGCCGAGGTACCGATGGATGCGCTCGCGATCCATTTCCACGATACGCGCGGACAGGCGCTGGCCAATATCCTGGCCTGCCTCGAACTCGGCGTCAGTGTGGTCGATGCCGCCGTATCGGGCACCGGCGGCTGTCCCTATGCGAAAGGCGCGAGCGGCAATGTCGCGAGCGAAGACGTGGTCTACATGCTCGAAGGCATGGGCATCGCGACTGGCGTGGACCTGGCGAAGCTCGTCGAAACCGGCCATTGGCTCGCCGCCCAGCTCGGCCGGGAGACCGGCAGCAAGGTGGGGCGGGCGGCGTAGCCGCCGGGAATCGCGAATGGGGAATCAGGAATCGTGAAAGCAGCTGCGAGGCAACGCAGCGGCCGTTGCTACGAAGCCCGCCCGGCTATCGAGCGACCCTCCGCTCGAACGATTCCCGATTCTCCACTCCCGATTCCTTACCTCACGCAGGCGGCAACACCACAATCGTGAACCAGAAATTCTCGATGGTCTTGATCACCTGGATGAACTGGTCGAAGTCCACTGGCTTGGTGATGAAACAGTTCGCGTGCAGGTCGTACATGCGTACGAGGTCTTCTTCCGCGCGCGAGGTGGTCAGCACGACGACCGGAATGCGCTTGAGCGACGGGTCGGCCTTGATCTCGGCCAGCACTTCGCGGCCGTCGCGGCGCGGCAGGTTGAGATCCAGCAGGATCAGGTCGGGCCGCGGAGCGTTGGTGAAGTCGCCACGGCGATAGAGGAAGTCCAGCGCGCGCTCGCCGTCCTCGGCGACGTGCAGGCGGTTGCGCAAGTGGCCTTCGCGCAGCGCCTCGCGCGTCAGGCGCACATCGCCTTCGTTGTCTTCGACCAGCAGGATCTCGACGGCGCGGGGTTCGGCGGATTCGCTCATGCCACAGGCTCCAGGACAGGCAGGGTGAAGTGGAAGGTCGCGCCGTCACCGGGCCGGGACTCGACCCAGATGCGGCCACCGGCGCGCTCGACGATCTTCTTGCAGATCGCCAGGCCGATGCCGGTGCCAGCGTAGTGCTGTCGCGTATGCAGGCGCTGGAAGATGACGAAGATGCGCTCGGCATACTGCGGATCGAGACCGATGCCGTTGTCGCGCACCTGAAAGTGCCAGCACGCGTCTTCGCGCGCAGCGTCGATAGCAATCTCGGGCCGTCGCTCGCCGCAGAACTTCAGCGCATTGCCGATCAGGTTCTGCAGCAGCTGGGTCAACAGCAGCGGATCGACGCAGACCCGCGGCAGCGTGCCGAAGCGGATATCGGCCTGGGTTTCCGCGATGCGCGCGGCGAGGTTGCGCAACGCGGCTTCCAGGCAGTCTGCCGCGGGGACTTCGCGCGTGTGGTCGGCGCGCGCGGCGATGCGCGAATACGTGAGCAGGTCGTCGATGAGGCTCTGCATGCGCAGCGCGCCGTCGACCGCGAAGCCAATGAATTCATCGGCGTCCTGGTCGAGCTTGCCCTTGTAGCGTCGCGACAGCAGCTGCACATAGCTCGCGACCATGCGCAACGGCTCCTGCAGGTCGTGCGAGGCGACGTAGGCGAACTGTTCGAGATCCGCGTTGGAGCGCTCCAGCTCCTTGCGCTGGCTCTCCATGGTCTTTTCCGTTTCTCGCCGGCGCGTGATGTCGCGCAGGATCGCGGTGAAGTGATGCTCGCCGTCGCTTTGCCAATGGGCGATGGAGATTTCCAGCGGGAATTCGCTGCCGTCGTGGCGCAGGCCGGCCAGTTCGATCGTCTGGCCGATCACGCGCGGTTCGCCGCCGGCGAGGAAGGCGGCCATGCCGGCATCGTGCAGCGGGCGGTAGCGCTCGGGCATGAGCACGGTCAGCAGCTGCTGCTGCAGCTCGCTCGCGCCATAGCCGAAACAGCGTTCGGCCGACGGATTCACGTAGCGGATGCGCCCGTCGGCACCGGCTGCGATGATCGCGTCGTTGGCCGTGTCGGTCAGCGCCTTGAACGCCTGCTGGCTGCGCTGCAGTTCGGCCGTGCGCTGCTCGGCCAGACGTTCGGCGCGCGCGCGCAAACCGGCCAGCAGCCAGGCAATCGCAAACAGCAGCAGGCTGCAGAACAGGCCGACCAGCAGCACCGACAGCGGCGCTGACGACGCATTCGCGCGCACGAATGCCGGGGTCGCGCGCGTCACCAGGCGCCAGCGCCGGCCCGCCAGGTCCAGCGTCTGGCCGTAGACCAGACCACCCGCCGCCGCACCGTTGGCGTCGGCATACAGCAGCTGCGCCTCGTCTTCGCGCTCGCCGTCGAACAGGCGGATGTGAAGGCCGCTGCGCTGTGGCGTGCCGATCGGCTGCACCCAGTCGCGCGCACGGAATTCGAAATACCCGACGCCCAGCGCGCGACCCGGCTCCTCGTCGCGCTCGCCGATGCGCAGCGGCGCGTAGACCGCGAAGCCCGGCTCGACCTCGCCCGCGACGTCGCCGGCGACCTCAAGCTTGCCGCTGAGCGCGATCTCGTCCCGGACCAGTGCGCGTTCCACGGCCTCGCGCCGTGGCGCCTCGCTGCCGAGATCGAAGCCGATACGCCACAGATTGGCGCCACGCTGCGGTTCGAGAAAGGTCACCGGGTAATACGTTTCGCGCACGCCCTCGGGCCAGATACGGAAGCCCGGTCGCAGCCGCGCGGCCATGTCGCCTTCGAAATCGCTGCGCTGACGCGCATCCAGGCGTGGCGCATAGCCCATGCCGACGATACCGGGATAGCGCGAGGAAAGATCGATCGGGGCCCAGTAGCGGCGCCATTCGTCCACCTCGACACTGTCGGACGCGGCGAACAGCCCCTGCGCGCCGTGCAGCACGTCGAAATAGCCGCCCAGTCGCAGCTCGATCGTGGCCGCAAGCTGCTGCGCCTCGTGTTCGAATCGCTGGCGCTGCGCGCCCGCCTGCGTTTCCGCGCTGACGCGCCAGGCCATCGCGGTGGCGCCGAGCGCGATGGCGAGCACGAACAGCGCCGGCAGCAGGCTTGCGCGCGCGCCCGCGTCGCCGCCGTCGTGGCCGAGCGCGCGCTGCAGCAGCAAGGTGCTGCCACAGACGATGAGGCCTGAGCCGGTCAGTATCGACACGCTGCTGACCCCGCCCCAGCCGATGCCGGGCGTGATGCCGAGCAGCCGGCCGAGCAGGCCGAAGGTACCGAGCGAGACCGCCAGCGCCGCGAGCAGGGTGCACAGGATCTGCACGCCGGCGCGTGACGACCGCGCGCCCAGGGCGAGCGCGAGCGCCGCGGCGAGCAGGCCAGCGGCGCTGTTGCCCGGCAATGCACTCAAGCTGTTGAGATCCGCACCGAGCGTATCGCGCGCGCCGGCCAGCGTGATCACGAGCACGCCACCGCCCAGTGCGACGACCGGCAGGCTCAGCGCAATGGCCAACCCCGGCCGCCGCGCACGCTCGGCCAGCAGCGCCGCGCCGAGCAGCAGCAAGGCGGCCAGCGCCGGCCAGGTCGGCGCCCACTCGTGCAGACCCGCAAGATTCAGCGCAACCCCGGCGAACGCGCAGCCCAGCGTTGCGAGCGCGCCCGCCCACAGGAATTGGCCGCGCTGGCGCGCAGCCCGGCGGCCGGCCACGTCACTCATCGCGCGCGTCCGGCGGACGGTCGCGGACCTCGTCGCGCACCTGCTGTCGCAGGCGCTCGGCGAAACGTTCCGCCGGTTCCGGCCGACCCACGTGATAGCCCTGCATGCGGTTGCACCCCAGCGCGCGCAGCACACTCAGGTGGCGCTCGCTCTCCACGCCTTCGGCCACCACGTCGATGCCGAGGATGTGCGCCATCGCGATGATGGCGCGCACGATGACCGCATCGCGCGTGTCGGTGATCGCGTCGGTCACGAAACTGCGGTCGATCTTGAGCAGGTCGACCGGAAACGCCTTGAGATAGCTCAGCGAACTGAAGCCGGTGCCGAAATCGTCGATTGCGATGGAGATCCCGAGTTCGCGCAGTGCCGACAGCGTGGCGCGCGACTCGGGGCGCTGCATCACCGATTCGGTCAGTTCCAGCTCCAGCCGCTGCGGCAGCAGACCACTGTGCTCCAGCGCCGAGCGCACGTCGGACAGTACGTTGCTCGCGCCGAGCTGGCGCGCCGAGACGTTGATCGCGACGCTCGGCGGATCCGGCTACAGCGCCGACCAGCCCACTGCCACGCCCATCGCGCGCTCCATGACCCAGCGGCCGATCGACAGGATCAGGTCGGACTGCTCGGCCAGCGGCAGGAATTCGTCCGGCGCAAGGCGGCCGCGCTGCGGATGGTTCCAGCGCAGCAGTGCCTCGGCACTGACCACGCGGCCTTCGCCGTCGACGATGGGCTGGAAGTCGAGGTCGAGCTCGTCGCGCAGCAGCGCATGGCGCAGTTCGCGTTCGAGCGTCAGGCGCTCCTGCAAATCGCGGTTGAGCTCGGAGGAATAAAAGTCGATGCCGCTGACGCCACGCTGGCCGGCCTGGTACATCGCCGTCTCGGCGCACTTGAGCAACGCCGCCGCTTCGACCGCGTCGTTTGGTGAGAGGCTCAGGCCGATCTGCCCACCGAGGTAGAACTCGTGCTCGCCGACGCGGTAAGGCTGGCGCAGCGCATCGAGCAGTTGTTCGGCCAGCAGCGCAGCCTGGCCGATCGCGTCGCGATCGATGCAGGCCAGCGCGAACTCGGTATTGCCGGTGCAGGCCAGCAGCGTGCCTTCGGGCATGAGCCGCTGCATGCGCCCGACCGCCGCCTTGAGCGACAGATCGCCGATGTCGTGTCCGAGGCTCTGGTTGATCGCGCTCAGGCCGGTCAGGGTCACGACCAGCACCGCCACCTCGCCGCCGCGGCGGCGCAGCGACGGCAGCAGCTGACGCAGCGAGTCGATGAAGCGGCGCCGGTTCGGCAGGCCGGTCACGCTGTCGTGGCTGGCGACGAATTCGAGATGCTCCTGCACGAGCTTGCGTTCGATCGCATAGCGCAGCGCGCGCGCCAGATGCGCGCCGTCGCCACGGCCCTTGACCACGTAGTCCTGCGCGCCGAGCTGGATCGACCGGATCGCGAGGGTTTCGTCGTCGCGGCCACTGAGCACGACCAGCGGCATCGACCCAGCCGCGTGCAATACCGCGCGCAAAGTCTGCAGGCCCTGTGAGTCCGGCAAGCCCAGATCCAGCAGCACGGCCGCGTAACGTTTCTGTGCAAGCTGCGCGAGCGCGCCGGCCAGGGTGTCCGCGGTGTCGACGACATAGCGCGGCTCGGCTTCGCTGAGCAGTTCGCGCACCAGGCGCGCAGCGCCGGCCTCATCCTCGACCAGCAGCACCGGCAAAGCATCAAGGCGCGCCCCCACTCCGGCCGGCAAGGTGACGACACTGAGCCAGAAATGGCCGATGCTCTGCATCACACCGAGGAACTGGTCGAGGTCCAGCGGCTTGCGCACGTAGCAGCTCGCGAACGCGTCGTAGGCACGGCGTACGTCGGCATCGGCGCCGGACTGGGTCAGCACGACCACCGGGATGCGCGACAGGTCCGGATCGTCCCTGATGCGCTCGAGCAGCTCGCGCCCGTCGATCCCGGGCAGGTTCAGATCCAGCAGGATCAGGTCCGGCAGCGGCTGGTGCTCGTAGGCGCCGACGCGCTGCAGCATCGCCAGCGCCTGCTCGCCGTCGGTCGCAACGGTGAGCCGGTTGAGCAGCTTGGCCTGCTTGAGCATTTCCGTGGTGAGCCGCACGTCGCCGGGGTTGTCCTCGACGAGCAGGATTTCCAGCGGGCGACCGGTGATCTCCTGACCCATGGCTGTCCGTTCGCTCTGGCCCCGTGTTTACGACATACGCATCCGAAGGTACGCCGAAACAGCGGCGGTGTGTACTCGTGCAAAAAGAGCAAAGCTGTGTGTGGCCGATCATCGCGCGAAGCGCGCTGGCGGGAAACCTCAAGGATGGCCGCGATAATCACTCAGCCACGAGCGCTGTCAGTTCCGTGTGAAAACCCATGCAGAACGCCGCATCCGCGCACCTGGCGCCGATCCGCGCTTGCCTGCCATCGCGCACGCGCACCCTGCGCGCACCGGATCGCCGCGGCTATGTTTGCGCGATCCGGTTCGGTGCGAACGAGGCGTTCCACCGCGCGCCCACACCGGCCGACGGCGTGCTAGCCGCGCCGCCGCTCAGTGCGGCGCAACGACCACGCCGCGCTTGACGGTCAGGCGTATCCGCGTGGTGTTGTGGATATCGGCCAGCGGGTCCGCGTCGAGCACGACGAGATCGGCCGACTTGCCGATGTCCAGCGTGCCCTGTGTCGCGCCAAGTCCCAGCGCCGCGGCGCCGTCGCGCGTCGCGGCGACAAGCGCCTGCGCCGGCGTGAATCCCGCATGCTCCACGAGCAGCGCGAGTTCGTCGTGGGTATGCGGCAGACCGCCGTCGCCGCGCGGCTCGAACCAGTCCGTGCCCGTGGTCACGCGCACGCCGGCCGCACGCGCCAGGCGCGTCGCCTGCGCGCCCCAGGTGAACGCGGCATCGGTCCAGCTCGTGTCCATCTGACCGGGCGCGTAGTCCTTCATCGCCTTGTAGACGTACAGCGTCGCGTCGAGGAATACGCCCCGTTGCGCCATGCGCCGGTACAGCGCGAGCAGGCGCGGATGATCCGGCGCAATCGTGTCCCAGGGGCCGGCGATGCGTTTGCCGTAGTCATCGGGCACCGTGTCGACGGCTTCCCAGACCAGGTACGGCGCGTGCGACAGCGAGCCGATGCCGGCCTCGACGAGATCGCCGGGCCGCGTCGGAAACACGGTCGCGTGCGCCGTGGTCTGCACGCCCTGGCGCCGCGCCTCGCGCACGATCGCGGCTGCGAGGCGCGGCGTCAGGTCGCCATAGATCTTGATATTCGAGGCACCCGCGCCGCGCGCTTCGGCGATGGCCTGGCGCAGGTCGGTCTTCGCCTCGATGAGCCGCGCCCAGGGCGCCTCGCCCAGCGTGCGGCCGGTGGCCATCTCAGCCGTCGGACCGCTGCGAAACACGTCCGGCCCGGCGAACAGCGCGCTGTAGACGAGGCTCGGACCGGGCCATTCGCCGGCGCCGATCGCGCGTTCCAGCTCACCCAATGCGCGCGCATCGCCAGCCAGATCACGCACGCCGGTGATGCCACCACGCACCGCCGCCGCGAGGATGCGCTCGCCCTGGCGCGGGTCGGGGAAGCGGCTCACATGCACATGCGTGTCGATCAGGCCGGGGATGACCCAGGCACCGGCGAGACCGATGCGCGTCCAGCGTGCGTCGGGCTCCGCGACCGGCCGTACGCCGGCCTCGTCGATGGCCACGATCAGGCCGTCGCGCACGAGCAGCGACTTCACCGGCCGCGCCGCCGCGCCCGTGCCGTCGATGAGCTGGAAGTCGGTCAGTTCCAGATAGTCGGCCGCCTGCGCCGATGCCAGCAGCGCCATCCACAACACGATGCAGCGCAACAGTGCGGCCATGGGTTCCCCTCGGTGGTCGGTCGCAAGCATGCCCGACTGCGCGACGGCGCGCACGCGACGCCGCGTTGCGAATGCTGTCAGGTTGCCAATCCAACAGCCTGCTGAGGAACGCACCCAAGACGTCTGAAAAAGATTCCTCGTTTTTCACAGACAGCAAACCGTCATCGCAAACTTTTTCGCGAAGCGATCAGGTCCTGCCTGATGCGCGATCGTCCGCGACGCCGGGCGTGTCCGTCGCCGCTTCACGGCGATGCTTCGCGTGCGGTGTTCATCTTCATGCGCAGCGCTTTCGCTTTGTCCTTGTCACCCTTGGCCTCGTACGCTTCCGCCAGGCTGTCCCAGGTGTTGGCCGACTGCGGGAACAGCACGGTGTTGAGCGTGAAGACCGGCAGGGCCACGTCGACGCCGAGGTTGGAGCGGATGGCGTAGCCGCCGGTGTTGACGGCCTGTTCGAGTTGCTTCTGCTCGAAGCCGCCGCTGTTGCGCAGGGTTTCGGCGAATGTCTGCGTCGTCGTGTCGTCGGGCGATTGCAGCGCGAAACCGATGAGTTTCTCGGACAGGGCTTCGTTGTGGAACTGATCGGGGGCGACCGTGGCCGTGAGGCTGTCCAGCAGCGTTCTCGTCCAGACGTTGCGCCGACTGCCGCTGGTCAGATAGACCAGGGTGTAGACATCGCCGGCCAGCGAATCCTTGAACAGGATGCGTACGCGCACCCGCGCCCCGCCGTCGCGGCCGACCATGCGATACGCGCCGCTTTCACCGACCTCCCAGCCCGTGGCGAACCAGCCGCGCTGGCCGCGGCGCATGCGGCGGCGGCGGCGGTTCGATCAGCACCCACAGAATCATCTTGATTGCCAACGTGCTCATCCGAGAGTTCGGTTACTGACGAAGCGTCGCTCTGTATACACTTGGGACGCTTTGTCAGACTCTCCTGATCGTTTCCGAGGCCTTCATGCGGCAATCTCTCGCGCAACACTGGTTCGTTCGTGCCGCCTGCGCGATTGGGCTGCTGGCATCGTATGGAATCGCCGCCGCGGCCGATACGCCGGGCTGGCTGCTGCTGTTCGATGCGAGCCGCGGCACGCCCGAGTCGACCGCCATCGTCGCGACCGACCGGTTCGAGCGCGGTCGCGACGCGGGCGACGATCACGCCTGGCGCGTGGAACTGTACGACGGCGCCGGACACCGGATCTACGTCGCATCGGTCGCAGCGCCGCACGGTTTCGAGGACGGCGATCGCACCGCGCGGCGTCTCACCGTGCGCGCGCCGGCGCTGCCGCAGGCCGCGCGCATCGATCTCGTCGATGCGCAGGGCGCCGTGGTCTGGACCCGTCGCGTCGACGCAGCGCTGCATGAGCAGGCGCGCCGCTCCGCCGACACCGCGAAGCAGCGCATCGAACTCGCGGTCGAACCGACCGCGAAGATCCCGCGGTCCGATGCGATCGCACGGCTCGCCGCCGATGTCGAGCGCCGGCGTCGCGACGAACGCAGTGCGGCGTGGAACGCGTACGCGCGCGAACCGACGCTCACTAATTGGCGCGCGCTCCAGATAATCCGCGAGCCGGCGCATGCACCGGCGTTGCGATCATCGCCGGCAACATCGGTGCCGGCGTCGACGCCGATGCACAAGCCCTTCACCGTGACACCGGCCGCCGCGCCGTCGACGATCGTCGCGCCGGCAACGAACACCGCAACAAAGACGATCGCATCGACGAACGCCACGATGACGTACCGCGGACGCCTGCTCGGCGAAGACGGGCTGCCGACCGGACAAACGTTCAACGGGTGGATGCCGGATGCCGGCGTCACATTCACGGTCGGGGCCGACGGCACGTATCGCTTCGAGGCCGACGTCGGCCGCGAATTTTCGTTCATGGCATCGCCGGAGCCGCCGTACCCGTACCAGCGGTTGGCCGCGACGGCCGATGCGCAGGGCAACGTCGCCGAGATCCGCATGCCGCGCGGCTGGCTCATCAGCGGCCGCCTGCGCACAGCCAACGGCAGCACGGCGTCGGGCGAATTTGGCGTCAACGTCCGCGAAGCCGGCAGCAATACGTCCGGAGCATCTGCGTACACCAGCAACGGCAGTTATCTGCTCGCCGTGCCCAAGCACCGTCCCGGCGCGTTCGTCGTGACGGCATCGAACCTCGATACGCCGATGCGCTACGTAGCGATGCGACATGACATCGGCGTCGTCGATCGCGACCGCAGCGTCGACTTCGTCGCCGATCCGGGCATCGAGATTCCCGTACGTCCGATCGGCGACGGCCCGGTGCCGGGTACTGCGTGGGAAGCCAGCTGCATTTCCGCTGCCGGCCAAACGAGGGCGAGCGCTTCGGGCGGCACGGCGGCGCTGCTGCGCGTACGGCCCGGCGAGGCGAACGACTGCTGGTTCCAGGCGGCCGTGCCGTACCTGCCCGTCGGCTATCCGGACTTGCGCTTCCAGGCGAGCCAGCGGTGGTTTCCCGCGCTGCGGCGCGGCAACGACGTGACATTCCGCATCGGCGGTGACGCGGGCAGCAACTACAACGGGAGCGCCAGTACGTTCGTCGACGGCATCCGTACGTCCCTGACCAATTCGAACTACGACTGGCGCGTCGTGCTGCCGACCGGAACGGCGACCGTCATGTTCGATACGCTCGACGGCTTCGCACCGTACGCGATCGGTCCGCGCCGCATCGACCGCGACGAGCGTATCGATGCGCCGCTACGCCGTGGCGCGACGCTGCGCGGCAGGGTCCTCACCACCGCGCCGGAAACCGGGCCGCGCTACGGCACGGTGACCGCCCGCCGTACCGGCGACGATACGGTCGTGCAGACGTCGACGATCACGAACGGCGCCTACATTCTGCGGCTGCCGGTCGGCACGTACGACGTGACGGCCGAACAGTTCGAAGATCCGGCGTACAACGTGCTGCACTATGCGCCGGCGACGCGCACAGCCGTACCGGTAACGGCGGACGCGACGCTCGACATCGACGTCGCCGCATCGGCGCGCAACGTCGCCGTCAGCATCTCGTGGCCCGGCTGCGGCGTCTATTACAGCGCCGAGATCCACGTCCGCGAGAACGGCCGCCTGCTCAGCCGGCCCGAGTTCGGCAGCTCGTCGTTTACGTGCGTCGGCGGGCGGCGCACGGCGACCTCGACGCTCGGCGTGCCGGCCGGCGAGTATGAACTGCGCGTCGATCCTCGCGGCGGCGAACCGACCTCGTGGCGCGTCGTCGACGTGCGCAGCGGCGATGCGAGCGTCGCCTTCGATCTTCCGGCACGGCGCGAATGGCGCCCGCAGGTGCTCGACGCACAGCGCCGGCCGCTCGCGACGGCCGAGGCAATGGTCGTCGACAGACTCGGTCGCATGGTCTTCTACAACGCGGCAGACGCCGCGGGTCGCCTGACGCTGCCCGTTGACGACGACGGATTGACCGCGTTCGTGGCGCCGCAGTCGGGGGGCCGCGCGCTCGGCACCACCGTCGCCCTCACGCCGCAGGCCGCATCATCCGGCGAGCTCGTGCTCGACGATCTGCCGGTGCCCGATCCGGAACCCGCGTCGGCCGTGCGCACCGTGCTAGCGGCCGGGCGCGAGGATCCGATCCGCGTGCTATTCATCGGCGACGACTACGTGCGCGAACGCGAAACCTTCACCGACACGAACGGCAACGGCGTGTGGGACGGCTATGCGTGGTACGACCTCGACGGCGACGGCGTCTACCGTAGCGGCCGCGACATCGTCAACACGCATGGCCAACCGACAGCGGCGCTGCCCGACGGTTCGGATCCGACCGCGCTCGGCGAGCCGTTCGACGACCGCAACGGCGACGGCATTCCGAATGTCGATGACGAGGCGCTGTTCTATGCGAATGTCGAAAATTACGTGCGTGACCTGTTCAGCGGCGACTATTGGCCGCAGCGCCGCGGCGATTTTCAGGTCAGCGCCGCGTTCCTTGCGTCGCCGCAAGCGGGCATGACGCTGCGCAACAGCGCGGGCGATACGATCCTTACGCGCAGCACGCTGTTCGCCGCGACCCACTACGCGAACGGTGGGTACATGTTGGTCGACTACGAAAGAGCGACGATCGCCGGCGAGCAGCTCATGCCCGGGCACGATCTGCTCGTCGTCCTCATCAACCAGCCGGTATCGACGGGGCGCGCGAATGCGACGGCCGGCGCGATGCCCGCGATGATCACGGCCAACGGCGGCAACTACTATGCCGCCTACGCGAGCACGCCGATTTCGCACGAGGCCGGCCACGCGCTCGGCTGGCTCGGCGACGAGTACCTCGAGTTCGATCGAGCGAGCAGCGTGGCCGAATCGCCGATGCCCAACCTCTCGGGCCGCACGACGCGCGATCTCGTCAAATGGAGCGACCTCGTCCCACTGGACGTGCCGCTGCCGTCGACGTTTGCCCACGGAGGCATCGGTGTGTTTCCCGGCGCGAACCGCGAGTTGAGCGGCATGTCGCGCCCGAGCTGGAACTCGATCATGCGCTACGGCTACCTGTTCGATGCCGTCGCGCGGCGCGCGCTCGACGCGCGCCTGCAGAAACTCCTGCGCGACGACGCGGCGCCAACACCGGGCAACTGGTACGACCGGCGCCGCGCCGGCCACGGCATCGACCTGCAGCGCTACCGCCGCGATCCGGCTGGCGATATCTACTTTATGGTTTTCTATACCTATGACCAGAACGGCGCACCCGAATGGTTCCAGGGGCTCGGCCGCCTGAACGGCGACGTGCTGCTGCCGATCGCCGACGCGAACGGCAGAACGTTGACGCGCGTGCGCGGCAGCGGCAGCGGACAGGGAATGCCCGACAATGCGCTGTCGGGCGACTTCTCGATCGATTTCCGACGCAACGCCGTGTGCAAGACCGACGACCGCGCCGACGCACACGCGCTCGCGGCGATGCAATGGTCGATCGGCGGCCAGTCGGCGATCTGGTGCATCGAACCGGCCGTCGCAGCGACGCAGCACGCGTCACCACATTACTCTGGCCATTGGTACGCGCCGGCCGATCAGGGCTGGGGCATGGAAGTCACCGCGATCGCCGACGGCGACGGACCGCCGACGCTCGTCGCGATCCTGTACTACCTCGACAGCAGCGGAACGCCGCGCTGGGCGAGCGCATTGTCGCCGGACTTCGTTAGCGGCCAAGCAATGACGGTGTACGAAGCCGACAACGGCTACTGCCGCCGCTGTCCGGCTCCGGCGACGCGCACGCAGGCGCCGATCGGCCGCATGACGCTGACGCTCACGACCGCGACGCGCGAAGATCCGGCGAGCGGCGCGAACCGCGCCGACATCGAGATAACGCCACCCGGCGACGGCGCACCGTTCCGCAAGACGAACGTGCCGATTACGTTGTTGTCCGAGCCACTGGATTGACACGCTGTATACCTGTTGCTTATGCGAGAACGCCCATGCGCACGCCTGCCCTGCTCGTCTGTGCGGTCCTGGTCCTCAGCGCCTGCAGTGCCGTCCCGGCCGCACGCTGTACCGGTAGCGCGCAGGCGCTGATCGAGGACGAACTGTTCTTCGGCCTGTCCACCCCCAGCGGCGGCCAGATCAGCGAGGAAGACTGGCGCGCCTTCCTGCGCGACGAGGTCACGCCACGTTTCCCGCAGGGCCTCAGCGTGGTCGAGGCCGCCGGCCAGTGGCGCGGCAACGACGGCAGCATCGTGCGCGAGAACTCGCGCGTGCTGACCCTCGCCCATGCCGACGACGCGCACAGCGAAACCGCGGTGCAGGCCATCATGGCCGCGTACAAGACGCGCTTCGAACAGGAAGCCGTCATGCGTCTGAAGCAGCGCGCCTGCGCGAGTTTCTGAAGCCACGCCACCGGCCGGACTCCTGGCTAGCCCGCATTTCTCACACCCATTCGTAGCGAGGCCGTCGAGACGCCGTCCTGATGCGCGCCGCGGACTGAGTGACGGCGAAGGCGTAGCCGACACTACGTCGAGCCGACACGAGGGAGCAGCGCGCGTCAGGGCGAGCGTATCGGCGGCCGCAGTAGAAGGGGTGTGAGAAATGCGGGCTAGACTGTGGCGCCCTGCCCCGCCGGACACCACCATGCCCGCTGCCGCTCTCCTGGTCGATTTCGACGGCGTGCTGCGCCACTGGCCCGCGTCGGATGAGGCGATCGAACGCGCACACGGCCTGCCGGACGGCAGCATTCGCGCGGCGGCGTTCAGCACCTCGCTGCTGGCCGATCTCGTCGAGGGACGCCTGAGCGACGAGGACTGGCGTACCCGTACGGCTGCGCGACTGCGCCAGCAGTACATCCATGCCGATGTCGCGGGCGCGATCGCGCAGTGGTCCAGTGGCCTCGGCGACATCGATACCGAACTGCTGCAGGTACTGCGCGACTGCACCCCGTCGCATCGGCTGGTGCTGGTGTCCAACGGCAGCACACGCCTGCGCAGCGATCTCGATCGTCTCGGCCTCGGCGACGCCTTCCACGCCGTCGTCAACTCCAGCGAGATCGGCGTCGCCAAGCCAGCCGCGGCGTTTTTCGAAATCGCACTGCAACGTGCCGCTTCGACGCCCGAACTCGCCCTGTTCATCGACGATTCGCCCGAACACGTCGCCGCGGCGCGCATGCTCGGGCTGCGCGCGCACTGCTATGCCGGCGTGGCCGGCGTGCGCGACTTCCTGCGCGAGTGCGGCGTGACGGCAGGCTGAGCCGTTCGGCCTGCCCTGATCCCGGCGGCATCGGCGGCCTGCTCGCGCAGGCCGTGACCAGCGCGACCTCGTACCCGGTCCCGCGCGTGCCTACCGCCTTGCCGACGCCCTGGGCCGGCGCGAGACTGTGCCGCACTCGCGCGTGAGCGCATCGGAGCCGTCATGAAAGCCAGCGCAAAGAAAGCGCCCGCGAAGATCGCGTCGGACGATACGAGCGCCATGCGCCGCAGCGCCGTGAAACCCGGCGCGCCACGCTCTGCCGCCAGCGCTGCAGGCACTGCGGCGGCGAAGAAAATCTCGACCCGCACTGCGACGACGACGGCGCCGCGCGCGAAGGCGACTACGCGCGACGACACAGCGATCGGCATCGACGCGCGGTGCGCGCAAGCCGTCGCCGCGCTCAAGGCCCATGCCAGCGAGGCCACGCGCGCCGGCATGGCGCGCTACGCGATTCCGAACGACAAGGCGTTCGGCGTCTCCATGCGCGATGTGCAGGCCGTCGCGAAACGCTACCGCTACGACCACGCGCTGGCCGAATCGCTGTGGCAGACCGATCTCTACGATGCGCGCATGCTCGCCTGCTATATCGACGATCCGGCGCTCGTCGACGCCGCGCAGATGGAGCGCTGGATAGGCAGCGTCGACAACTGGGCGCACTGCGACACGCCGTGTTTCGTGCTGTTCGACCGCACGCCGCATGCCTGGAAGAAAGTCGACGCCTGGGCCACACGCTCCGAGGAATTCGTCCGGCGAGGCGCATTCGCGCTGCTCGCGAGCCTGACCGTCCACGACAAGCAGGCCGGCGACGAACCCTTCCTGCGCGGCCTGCTGCACATCGAAGCCGCCGCCGGCGACGAGCGCAACTTCGTCAGGAAAGCCGTCAACTGGGCGCTGCGCTCGATCGGCAAGCGCAACGTCGCGCTGCATGCCGCTGCGGTGGCCGTGGCGCAACGGCTGGCGGCGCAGAAGGAGGCAACGCCGCGCTGGATCGGCAAGGACGCGTTGCGCGAACTCAACAGCGCCGCGGTCGTCGCGCGCCTGGCGGCGAGGAAGCCAAAAACGCGGAAAGGTTAGAACGTCCGACAAAACGACATGGCACTACGCCAAGTCGAGAGCTGTTGAGCCCTCCCCTTCAGGGGGGTGAAGGACGATGGCTTAGAACCGAAGGTTCTCATCGTCCTTGACCCCAGCGAGGGGAGGGCTAATGCGTTCGGCTTGGCGCCTCGGCCAGGCATTTTGTCAGACGCTCATCGGACACTCCCCGCTAACTCACGTCGCGGCTTCCAGCATCCCGCGCAATTCCCGCTCGATGCCGAACACATGCGCGTCGTCGCTGCCCAGTTCGCGCAGCGCCGCAGCCAGTGCCAGCAGGTAGTCACGATTCTCGCCACTCGGGCCGCGCGCACGCGCGATATGCCGCGCGATCTCGTCCTCGTCGGCCGGGCCAAGATAGGCCTCGTTGCCGGGATTGGCCACGTAGACCACGCCCTGGGCGTGGGAACCGTCGTCGAAGAAGAACTCGCTGGCTTCGCGCGTGTAGCCGTTCTTCTCGCGATGATCGAGATGCGCGAACACGTCGGGCGTGACGCGATACGCCATGCCCGTGCAGACCGCGCCACTGTCGGCAATCAGCGTGACCACGCGGCCCGGCGCCTCGGGCGTGCCGCGGTGGTCGTGTGAGCCCTGCCAGAACCGCCGCGTCCAGCCGCGGATGCGCGCGCGACGACGTTCGAGGAACGGAAAGTCGACCTTGTAGATCAGCGAGCCGTAGCCGAACAGCCAGATCGAATTGTCGGGTTGGTCGTTCATGGGCGCAGGCAGGTCGGATGCCACAGACTGGGGCGCGGAGACGCGCCATTCAAGGCGCGGACAGCGGCGGCGGCACGATCGAGCAGCTCAGGTGACCGATGCAGATTCCAGCGCGAACCGGCTGGTCGGCCATTCGCCGACCAGCCCGGTCTCGCCATCAGCGCAACACCAGCGAATGCACGACGACCGGCCGACCGCCGCGCATCCGCTATGTTTGCGTCAGCCGCGACTTACTTGCAGTCCTCGGTATCCGGCGAGAAGTTCAGCATCCACGGCACGCCGAACCGATCGGTGCAGGTACCGAAGCGTTCGGCCCAGAAGGTCTTTTCCAGCGCCATTTCCACCTTGCCGCCATCGGACAGCGCGGCGAACACGCGCTCGGCTTCCTCGATCGACGACGGATGCAGCGCGATCGAAATACCCTTGAGCGGCTCGTACGGGCAGTACTGGCTGACCGCATCCGAGCCCATGAGCATCTGATCACCGATCATCAGGCACGAGTGCATGATCTTGTCGCCCATCTCGGGGCCGCAGCCGCCACCGTCGGGGGCTTCGCTGAACTTCATGGCCGCAACGATCTGGCCGCCCAGATGCTGCGCGTAGTAGGCGAAGGCTTCGGCACAGTTGCCGTCGAACGTGAGGTAAGCGTTGAGTTTCATGCCAGGACTCCTAGTCAGGGGTGTCGCAAGGAAACCGGTCGCGGCGCGTTGGCGCTGCGGCGGGAGGCGCGAGCCGGATGCCAGAAATGGCGGGCGCGGGGAACGCCGGCTCTGACCAACGCGTCGAAGCGGCAGCCGCGGAATCGACACGCCGGCGAAAACTTTTTCGTCGCCGCATCGGGCCTCGCCGGCTGGCTCAGCCCGCCTTCGCGCGATAGCGCTCGGCGACGTAGCCCTCGAGGATGCCAACGAAATCCTGCGCGATCGTGTCGCCGCGCAGGGTCTGCGTCTTGACCCCGTCGATGAAGACCGGCGCGGCCGGCGCCTCGCCGCTGCCAGGCAGCGAGATGCCGATGTTCGCGTGCTTGGATTCGCCGGGGCCGTTGACGATGCAGCCCATCACGGCCAGGGTCAGGTTCTCTACACCGTCGTACTGCAGGCGCCATTCGGGCATGCGTGCACGCACATGGTCCTGCACGGTCTTGGCCAGTTCCTGGAAGAACGTCGAGGTGGTGCGGCCGCAGCCCGGGCAGGCCGTCACCAGCGGCGTGAACGCGCGCAGGCCCATGGTCTGCAGCAACTCCTGCGCCACGATGACTTCGCGCGTGCGCGATTCCTGCGGCTCGGGCGTCAGCGAAATGCGGATCGTGTCGCCGATGCCTTCCTGCAGCAGCACGGCCAGCGCCGCGCTGGACGCGACGATGCCCTTGGAACCGATGCCGGCCTCGGTCAGCCCCAGGTGCAGCGCGTAGTCGCTGCGCGCGGCCAGGTCGCGGTAGACCGCGATCAGCTCCTGCACGCCGGACACCTTGCACGACAGGATGATGCGCTCGCGCGACAGACCCAGCTCCTCCGCGCGCGCAGCGGAATCCAGCGCCGAGCGGATCAGCGCCTCGCGCATCACGCGGGTCGCGTCCCACGGCTGCGCACGCTCGTGGTTCTCGTCCATCATGCGCGCCAGCATGTCCTGGTCGAGCGAGCCCCAGTTCGCGCCGATGCGCACGGGCTTGCCATGGCGGATGGCCAGCTCGACGATGGTGGAAAACTGCAGGTCTTTCTTTTTCCCGAAACCCACATTGCCGGGATTGATGCGGTACTTGGCCAGCGCCTCGGCGGCGGCGGGCTCGCCGGTCAACAGGGTGTGGCCGTTGTAGTGGAAGTCGCCGATCAGCGGCACGCCCACACCCATCATGTCCAGGCGTTCGCGGATGCGCGGCACCGCGGCGGCGGCTTCGGCGGTGTTGACGGTGATGCGCACCAGCTCCGAGCCGGCGCGCCACAGCTCGGCGACCTGGCGCGTCGTGGACGCCACGTCGGCGGTGTCAGTATTGGACATCGACTGCACGACGATGGGCGATGCGCCACCCACCTTCACGCCGGCGACATCGACACCGATGCTGTCACGGCGCGGTGCGGCACTGGCCAGGCGGTTTTCGGATTCGGAATTCATTCGCTGCTACGAGGCGGCCGCAAAGGCGGGATTCTAGCGACTCTCCAGCTGCGGACCACAGGCTAGCCCGTGGTCCCGTCCGCGCGCGCCTCGATCTCCTCGCTCTCCAGCGCCGCGGATTCGGCCAGCTCCTCGACCGTCGGCGCGCGGCCGATCAGCACGCGCTGGTAGGAATTGCTCGCGTCGACGACGGTGACGTCGTCCAGGCGCGCCACGCTGGCGCGGGTTTCCCAGTCCATCGGATCGGCCGGCCGGGTCAGTTCCAGCTCGTGCGCGTGGCGATCGAACAGATGGGGCGCCAGCACGGTCGTCGCATGGCCATTGTCCTGGTCGAGCAGCAGCACGCCGCGCATGGCTGCGCGCACCTGACCGTTGGCCTCGAAGCTCGCAATGCCGACCGGTTGCGCGCGGCGCGCCAGCAGTTCGATGCCGGCGTCGACCGAATCGGCGTCGTCGATGCGGATCCAGCGGATCACGCCGACCATCCAGTCGCGATCGTCGTCGTCCTCGTCGGCCGCGGTGGCCGGGGTGAGCCCGACCAGCTCGCCGACCTTGGCGCGGGCCAGGTCAGCCTTGTCCCAGACCAGGCGATAGCCGCCGAGGCTCTGGTCGAGCACGCGCGCACGCTGGATCACCGGCTTGAGCTCGCTGCTCTGGCTGGCCCAGGGTGCGGCCGTCTCGCGCTCGGACAGGCTGATGGCCTGGCCGCGCACGCGGCGCAGGAAACCGTCGAAATCCTCGTTGCCGGCCAGCACATGATGCAGCGCATGCAAGCCCACGACGGTGTCGAGCTGATGCCCGGCCGGCAGCCGCGCGTGACCGCGCTCGGCACTGCCGCCCCAGCTGCGCATGAGGCGCTCGACCACGGCGCGGCGCGCCTGCACCGGCGGTCCGCCCTTGAGGCGGAAGCTCAGCAGGTCCGCACCGGGCGGCAGGATCTGCACATGGCCTTCGACCATGCGCTGCACCGGCTGCGGATCGAACGACAGCAGGCCCTCGGCGGCGACCTCACGCTCCTCGGGCACATAACCCACGCCCTGGTCCTGGTCGGTCTGCACGGCAAAACCGGCGACCCCGCCGCGGCCCTGGCCGATCTGGCAATACGGCGCGAGCGCGCGGGTCAGCGCGAACACGTCGCCCATCTCGCGCTGGGTATAGCGGTAGGGATTGCTCAGCGCGAGCAGCAGCGCGTGGGCATAGGCGACCCGCGGCGACAGCTCCGCGCCACCGAGGCTGGGATCGACCGAGGCCTTGTCGTCCAGGCGCAGCGCGGCCGCGGCGACGAATACATCGTGCAGGCGCAGCCAGACACCGGCCGGCGGCGTGTGGTACAGCGTATAGGCCTTGGCCAGCAGGTTGCCGTAGTGCTGCAGCGCGCGCACGGCCGCGGTCGCGACCGATTTTCCTTTCAGGAACGGCACCTTGCCCGCGGGAGCACAGAAATCGTGCAAGGCCTGCACATAGCCCAGGCCGATCTCGCGCTCGAAGTCCTGCGCCGTGCGCGCCTGCTGCAGCTTGGCCGGCGGCAGCGGAAAGGTTTCGAGCAGGATCTGCCGTTCGATGCTGCCGATGACCTGGAGCACCGGCCCGCGCAACAGTTCCAGTGCGTCCAGCCGCTGCTGCGCGTCGATGCGCATGCGGTTCATGACCATCAGCGCGTCGAGCAGCTGGCGCGAAGTCGCCGCGGGATTGGCCAGCGGCAAGTGGTTCAGCCAGTTGCGGATCGCCCGGGCGTCGGTGGCGAAGTCGTCGCGGAACGGCGGATGCCGTTCCGGCCAGTCGTGCGAAAGGCGGTGAAGCCAGTCATGCATCGAGGTTGCCCCCTGTGGCTACCTGCGTATGTGAATCGCTGAACAGCTCGGAACGCGACCCTGCGCGGGAAGCTCCACGAATCGGGCGGCCCGCTGACCGCGAGTGGCGCGCACAGTCGGCGGGATGATGGAGATCGAGGCCGAGCATGGGCGCTTGTCGCGGAGACGTTTCCAGAAACTTTCTCAAGTCATTAGTTTAGACCCTGTTCCTGACGTTTCTCATTACCTTAACGTCGAGACCGGGGCGATCAGCGGCGCAGGCCCGCCAGCACAAGGCGCTGCTGCCAGCGCTCGGCCCAGGTTTGCGGCCGGCCGAGGCCCATGCGCTCCAGCGCCGCCACCTCGTCAGGCCGCGGCGAACCGCTGCAAAGCGCTCGCCAGAACAGACCCATACGGCCGCTCCAGCGCGCACTGCGCTGCTTGAGCCATTGCAGCGCGCCGGCCAGTTGCAGTTCCACCGGCGTGAAATCCGTGCCGAAGGGGAATGCATCAAACAGGCCACGCTGGCGCAGCGGCGCGAGCGCCGCGGCGAGCCGCTCGGGTGTGTTGCGCAGCCAAGGCGCCGGCACCTCAAAATCGGGCGCCAGCTTGCCGGCCGACTTGGCCTGCGCGACCAGCCCGCCGATGAAGCGCGCGTCGCTGATCGCGAGCATGGCCTTGACGCAGTCCTCGTCGGACCTGCCGCGCAGGTCGGCGACGCCGTATTCGGTCACATAGACGTCGCGCAGGTGGCGCGGAATGGTGGTGTGGCCGTAATTCCACAGGATGCTCGAGCGCGCGCAGTCGCCGCTGCCGCGGCAGGAGCGCAGCAGCAGCACGGAACGGCCGTCGCGCAGCGCGTGCGCCATCGCGACGAAGTTGTATTGCCCGCCGACCCCGCTGACGACGCGGCCGTCTTCCAGCGCGTCGGATACGGCGGCACCGAGCGCGGTCGCCATCATGCAGGTGTTGAAGAAGCGTCCGTCGCGGCGCTGCAGTGCGTCGAGCGCCTCGCGGCCGCCGTAGAGCTGATTGATGTCCGACACGCGGGTCATCGACAGTCCGTCGAAGTCCTCGCCGTGCAGACCGGCCAGCCAGCGGTAAAACTCGACCGACCCGAGGTAGAACGCGCCGCGCAGGTAGCGCCCGTCGCGCAGGCGGCGGCCGTCCATGGCGCGGCCCAGTGCAGCCAGCGCGCCCGGTTCGCGCAGGTCGCAGGCAATCCGCGTCGTATCCGGCAACACCACGTCGTCGCCGTCGATGTGGCTGCCCTGCGGCAACAGGCCGGCGCGCACGAGGCGCGCCAGCTCGGGCAGATGGATCAGCGGCGCCAGCGCACCGGCGGCGTGGAGGCGCTCCGCGTCGCCGCTGCGCAAGGTCTCGCCAATCAGGCCGTCGGCCAGGGCCTGCTCCAGCGCGAAGTCGTCGAACACATGCCGCTTGAGCACGCCGCCCTTGGCCAGGTGCATGAAGCCGTCCATGACCATCTCGCTCGCGCCGTAGAGGCCGCGCGCAAAGGTATCGAGACCGCCGACACGGCCGGCCAGCGGGCTCGCACCGCCGAGCGCGGTCAGCGCCTCGCGATACGCCGCGTTGTCACGCTGGCGCAGCAGCAGCGCATGCACCACCGCGTCCGACAGCGCACCGATGCCGATCTGCAAGGTGCCGCCGTCGCGCACCAGGGTGCTCGCGTGCAGGCCGAGCGCGAACTCGGCCACGCTGACCGAATCGCGCGGCAAGGCAAACAAGGTGTGGTCGCAGGCCGGATCGTCCAGCAGCAGATCGAAGAACTCAGCGTTGACCTCGGCCTCGTTGGCGACGAACGGCAGCCGCGGGTGCACCACGCCGACGACCAGCGGCCGCGGCTTGCCGGCCGCGGCGATCTCCTCGACGAGATCCTGGGTCACGTCCGGGTTGCTCGCGAGGCTCAGGCGCTCGCGGCCGTCCTCGACACGTCTCGCGACGAGCTGCACGACGACGTTGATGCCGCTGTCGGCCAGGTCGCGCGCGACATGGGTGTAATTGAGGCTGGCGTATTCGCGCTGCGCACTGTCGTTGCCGACCAGCGCGCCGGACTGGAGATAGAACTCGCTGATGCGCACGTTCGCCGGCAGGCAGCCGTCGCGGCGCGCGACGGCGTAGTCGAGATCGGGATAGTCGGCGCCGAAATGGCGCGCGAGGAACGGATCGAGGAAGCGCCGCTCGAGATCCGACTTCGGCACCGGGCGCAGCAGCGACAGCGCGGTGAAGATATGCAGCGACAGGCGCGGATCGGCCGCGACGGCGCGGTACAGCGCGTTGAGCAGCACGTTCGGTTTGCCCAGGCCCAGCGGCGCGGCAACGCGCAACTGGCCATCGTCCTGCCGGAGAATGCGCGCGACCGTCTGCGCCACCGCCGTGTGTCGTTCCACCTGCCTCATCCCGCCTCCGTTGCCGCCGCCTGCCTCCGCTGTACGTACGGAGTCCCCTCGGCGACGCCCCCGAGTATGACGGCGCCCGCCGTTTCCTGTCATGAAACGCCGCGTCTATGCGTTACAGTCAGCGCGCGCGGACGGCGGAGCCCGCCGGCCCGCGGCGCGATGGCCTGCAAGGGCCATGGTGTGCTCCCGATGCAATAGCCCGGCGGCCGCAAGGCCGACCCAGCGAGGAAGCAATGAGCGAGCGTTTCCGGATAGCCATCGTCGGTTCCGGGCCAGGCGGCCTGTCCGCCGCCGCGCGCGCGGCCGAGCGCGGCGAATCGCATGTCCTGCTCGAAGCCGAGCCGCACCTGTCCAACACGATCTACCGCTACCAGAAGGGCAAGTTCGTCATGGACGAGCCCGGGATACTGCCGCTGCGCTCGCCCGTGCCGTTCAAGGCGGGCTCGCGCGAAACCATCCTCGGCGCCTGGGACGAGGCCGCCGCGCGGCTCAAGATCAACGTCCGCCACGGCCACGAGGTCAGCGCGATCAAAAAGCGCGAGGACGGCAGCTTCGAACTCAAGTGCGTCAACGGCAAGGTGTTCGAGGCGCAGTTCGTGGTCCTCGGCATCGGCCTGCAGGGCAACATCCGCAAGCTCGGCGTGGCCGGCGAAGACCTGCCCTTCGTGCAGTACCAGCTCGACGACCCGGACGAATACGAAGGCGAGACCATCGTCGTCGTCGGTGCCGGCGACGCGGCGATCGAAAACGCGATCGCGCTGGCCAAGCAGAACAACGTCGTCATCATCAACCGGCGCGACGAGTTCGCCCGCGCCAAGAAAGGCAACGAGACGGCCATCCTCAAGGCGATCGAGGACGGCGTGATCGAGTGCTACTACAACGCCGCGCCCGAACGCGTCGACGCGCTCAGCGTCGGCCGCAAGAAAGGCCGCATGATCCTGTCGACGACCGCCGGCAAGGCGCAGATCCTGATCGACCGCGTGATCGGCCGCCTCGGCGCGACCGCGCCACGCGGCTTCGTCGAAGCCTGCGGCGTGGTGTTCCCGAGCAAGGACCCGGCCTCGGTGCCGGCGATCAGCCCGCAGTACGAATCCAACGTCAAAGGCCTCTACATCGTCGGCGCGCTCGGCGGCTATCCGCTGATCAAGCAGGCCATGAACCAGGGCTACGAGGTCATCGAATACATCCGCGGCGAGCGCGTGGAACCCGCCGACGCGCCGCTGCTCAAGGCCAAGCTCGACACCATGCCGGGCTTCCGCGGCGTCGACGAGGCGCTCGCGCGGATCCAGCAGAACGTGCGCGTGCTCTCGCACATCACGCCGCTGCAGCTGCGCGAGTTCATGCTCGACTCCGACCTGCGCGCACCCAAGCCCGGCGAGGTCGTGTTCACGCGCAACGACTACACCAACAGCTTCTATTCCATCGTCGACGGCGAAGTGCACATCGCGCTCGACGACGCCGGCAAGCAGCACATCACCCTGCGCCGCGGCGAATTCTTCGGCGAGATGGGCCTGATCTCAGGCCGGCGCCGCTCGGCCACGGTCACGGCCGGCAACGGCTGCGTGCTGATCGAGACACCGCGGCGCTCGATGAACCGGCTGATCAACTCGGTCGCCGCGGTCAAGCGCGAGATCGACGAGGTCTTCATCCTGCGCGCGATCCAGTCGCGCTTCGCGCCCGAAGCCAGCGCCGAGCAGCTCAAGGACATGGTGGCCGGCGCGACACTGCAGAAGTTCGCCGCCGGCGACGTGCTGTTCAACGAAGGCGAAGTCGGCGATTGCCTGCATCTCGTGCGCGTGGGGTCGCTGACGATCTCGCGCAGCATCGCCGGCAAGGAAGTGGTGCTGTCCTACGTGCCGGCCGGCAACTACGTCGGCGAGATGGCGCTGCTCGGCGAATCGCGCCGCTCGGCCACGGCGCGCGCGGCGATCGCGACCGAGACCGTGCGCCTGGACGGCGAGAGCTTCAAGAAACTCGTCAACCGCATGCCCGTGCTGAAGCTGCGCCTGCAGGCCGAATACCGCCAGCGTGCCGCGTCCAACCTCGCCATGCAGGCACTGCCGGCCGGCGGCGACATCATCCAGTTCCTGCTCGCCCAGGGCGCGGGCGAAGCGACCGACATCCTGCTGATCGACGAGTCGCTGTGCGTGCGCTGCGACAACTGCGAGAAAGCCTGCGCCGAAACCCACGGCGGCACCTCGCGCCTGGACCGCGAGGCCGGCCCGACCTATGCCAGCGTGCACGTGCCGACCTCGTGCCGCCACTGCGAACATCCGCACTGCATGAAGGACTGCCCGCCCGATGCGCTGCGCCGCGCGCCCAACGGCGAGGTCTACATCGCGGACAACTGCATCGGCTGCGGCAACTGCGAGCGCAACTGCCCCTACGGCGTCATCCACATGGCCTCCAAGCCGCCGAAGAAGCCCGGCCTGCTGAGCTGGCTGCTGCTCGGCCTCGGCCCCGGTCCCGGCGAGGCGCCCTACGACCCGAAGAAGAAGAAAGAGCCGAAGGAGAAGAAGGCCGTCAAATGCGACATGTGCAAAGATGAAAAAGGCGGCCCCGCCTGCGTGCGCGCCTGTCCTACCGGCGCGGCCATCCGCATTTCGCCCGAGGAGTTCCCGGCCTATGCGCAGAGCCGGCGCTGAGCGTGGTCGACGGACACGCGCATGAACGAACGCACGGCCTCCTGCCCGCATTGCGCCGCCTCGCAGATCATGGCCGGCGCGCAGCTACAGCGCTGCACGGCCTGCGGCCAGTCGTTCTACCCGACCCCGGCCGCGGCCGATCCTGTCGCCGAAGGCCGGCGCAAGACGATACGGGTGCTGCGCGATCGCGCCGAGCACGAGGCCAAAGATTCCGTTGCACGCTGGCAGGTCCTGCGCGCCGCCGGCATCTTCCTGCTCGTGATCGGCGCGCTGCAACTGATGCTCGGCGCCGTCATGTTCGCTGGCAAGGGACACAGCACCGTCATCCTGCGCGCCGAAGAACCCGTGAAGTACTGGCAGTTCGTCGCGTTCACTTTCGTCGCGGGCACGGGCCTGACCGCGCTCGGCCACGTCGTGCTGCGTCAGATCCGCGCCTCGCTCCAACGCCGCTTCCCGGTGGACGAACCATGAATCTTTTGATCGACGCCGCACGAACGCGCGGAAGACCTGCACCACACCGCGGCAGGCTCCGCGCATGAACGCCCGCCACGAATCCATCCTCAATCACGCCGGCTCGCGCTGGCTGTGGATCTCGCTGGGCCTGTCGCTCGTGTCGCTGATCGCCTACGCCTGGCATTCGCCGTCGGTACCGCCCAACGGCGGCACCTGGCTCGGCTACACGCTCGGCACGATCGCCGGACTGCTGATCCTCTGGCTGATGTTCTTCGGCATCCGCAAGCGCTCGTACTCGGGTTCGTCCAGCCTGCGCGGCTGGCTGTCGGCGCACGTCTACCTCGGCACGACACTGATCCTCATCGCGCTGCTGCATGCGGGCTTCCAGGTCGGCTGGAACCTGCACACCTTCTTCCTCGTGCTCATGCTGCTGGTGATCTTCTCCGGCTTCTTCGGCGTCTACTGCTATCTGCGCTATCCGACGCTGATGACGCGCAACCGCGAAAGCGCCACGCGCAGCAACATGCTCGAGGAAATCGCCGAACTCGACCAGAACGCGCTAGCGCTGGCCGACGGCATCGATCCCAAGGTCCACGGTGTCGTGCTGCGCTCGATCCAGAATACGCGCCTGGGCGGCGGCGTGCTGACGCAACTTCGTGCGCGCGACGACTCCGACGCGGCGCTGGCCGGCATCCGCGCCGCGCTGGCGGCGCGCGAGAAATCCAACCAGGCCGCGACCGGCGCCAAGTCCGGCCAGACCATCTTCGCCATGGTCGACTTCCTCGCCAGCGGCACCAACGACCGCCAGGCCGAGGCGCTGCGCAAGCTCATCGACCTGCTGTCGCGCAAGAAGTCGCTCGCCTCGCGCGTCGCGCGCGACATCCAGTACCAGGCGCTGATGGAGATCTGGCTGTACGTCCATGTGCCGCTGTCGTTCGCGACCGTCGCCGCGCTGTTCGCGCACGTCGTGTCGGTCTTCTTCTACTGGTAGGCGGAGTACACCGATGCGCTGGCTGATCCGCCGGGTTCTCAAGCAAGGCAAGGGCGCCGTCTCCTACGAGGAAGACGTGCACTTTGGTGACGTACTGTCGATCGGACGCGCCGCCGACCAGGCGATTTTCCTTTCCGACATCCGCGCCGCGCTCAACCACGCGCGCGTGACATCGCAGGGCCCGGGTCGCTACCAGGTCGAGTCGCTGATCCTCGCCGGCATCCGCGTCAACGGCGAGCTGACCTACGCGACCACCGTCGGCGCTGGCGCGACCGTGGAGATCGCCTCCACGCGCATCGTGCTGCTCGATCCGCCGCGCGACTTCGAGGCCGCGGTCGAAATCAGCGCGCTCGACAAGGCCGAACAGGAAGCCGTCAAGGCCAAGCGCGCCAAGCCGACCTCGCTCAAGGAAACCTGGATCGGCAAGCGCTTTCCGTCGTGGGTCCTGTTCCTGCTCGTGCTCGTGTTCGGCCTGCTGCTGCCGGCCGCCACGCATTTCATTCCGCCGCTGGGCCGCGTCATCGCGCACAGCGGTCTGCCGACGACGGCGAGCTGGAATCCCGGACCGCTCGACGCCGCGCACCGCTTCTTCGGCGACGACTGCAAGCAATGCCACCAGACGCCATTCCTGACCGTGCGCGACGATGCCTGCACGACCTGCCACACGCGCATGGCCGCGCACGCGGATCCGGCGCGCTTCAACCTGCCCGCACTCGGCGAGGCGCGCTGCGGCAGCTGCCACCAGGACCATCTGGGCCTCGACGGCATGGTCAACACCGACCAGTCGCTGTGCAGTGACTGCCATACCGATCTGAAAGCACGCACCAAGGACGCGAGCCAGCTCGCCGACGCGACCGATTTCGCCACCGCGCATCCGGAGTTCCGCGTACGCCTGCCGGCCTGGGACGCACAGGGCGCGTTCGCGCCGCAGCTCACGCGGCTCACCCCCGGCCTCAAGGAAAACTCGGGCCTCAAGTTCGACCACGCGCTGCACCTGAAACCCGACCTCAACGCGCCAAGCGGCCGCCGCACGCTCGACTGCGCGACCTGCCACGTGCCGGACGCCGGCGGCCTCGCGATGAAGCCGGTGAATTTCGAAACCATGTGCCACGACTGTCACACGCTGGGCTTCGACACCTTCGCGCCGGACCGACAGGTACCGCATGCCAAGGTCGCCGAAGTGGTCTACATGCTCGACGACTACTACGCCAAGCGCGCGCTCGAAGGCGGCTATACCGAGACCAGCGCACCCGGCTTCGTGCAGCAGCGCCGGCGTCCCGGCGACCAGCCGTTGAGCCAGCAGGAAACCATCGAAGCCCTGAGCTGGGCACGCAACAAATCGCGCCAGGTCGCCGACAGCGTCTTCACCGGCCGCGCCTGCGTGACCTGCCACACCGTCACGCGTCCGAGCGGCCCCGCCAACGTGCCCGGCGGCGGCTGGCAGATCGCCCCCGTGCGCGTCGCCGGCATCTGGTACGGCGAGGCGCGCTTCACCCACGCCAAGCACTCGACGATGAACTGCAACGACTGCCACAAGGCCGCGGAATCCAAAACCGCGACCGACCTGCTGATCCCCGACCTCGCCAACTGCCGCCAGTGCCACGCCGGCGAATCCGGCGGCAGCAAGGTCGCGAGCACCTGCATCGCGTGCCATCGGTATCACCAGTCGGTGACGTTGCAGCTCAAGCAGCTCTGACGCCACCGTTCTGCGCATCGCTGCACCCGAGCAGGGCAGCGGGGCGGCGTGTCGCACCTTGTCTCGCCGTCGTATTCGCTAACTGCGACCGCTTTGCTATCGTCGCGAAGATCGCCATCGGCTGCGCGCACTCGCCAGACAGCAGCTTCAGGCTACCGTTGCTGCCGGATGCGTATCGCTGCCCGGCTTCGTCCACCATCGAGGCGCCATGGAAAACCCGTCGCAGGCCATCACGCTGTCATTTCCCTTCTCGCTGGGGGATCGCTTCCGCGCGGCCATCGTGCTAACCCCGTACAGCAAGCGCGCTATCGCCGCTGCCCTTGTCTGGCCAGTGTTGGGTCTGTCGTTCCTCGTTTTCATGCTGGCCAAGGGACGGCCATTGGGCTGGGATACCGGAATCCTGATGCTGGTAGCCCTGCTGTTTTATCCGGTCATGCTCGTCATCTCGACGCTGCTAACGCACTTCAACCCGCAGATGCGTGAGCCGTTCACCTACACCTTCGACGATCTCGGCATCCATGTTTCGGCCACGACGTACGAAATCACCCATCGCTGGCCGGCAATTTCGCGGGTCACGCGTTCTGGCGGGTTCCTGCTGTTCTTCTTCTCGCGCCAGTGCGCCCACTGCATACCGCTCAGCATCGTCGAGCGTGCCGGCGCGATCGGGCCGCTTCTGGCGCTGGCGAAACAAAACGGCGTCTCGGTCGAGGATCTCTAGCAAGAACGGCCGGGCGGAATCGCAGAAAAGGGTCCAATACCCAGCAAGCTCTGCTACAGCGCGGCCTTGCTTTACCAGGCTGGGCGATTTTCCTGCGACGCAATCAAAAGTCCGCTATTCGTGGGTTGTTTGCTCATCGCTGAAAGCCTGGGGTTGAGGGACTGACACCTTTCAACGGCGTGCCATCCGCATACACGGTCGCGATGCCTGTTCCTATGATCAGGCGCGTCGTCGGGATGCTCGTGGCCGTTGAAGCGCGCGGCTTCATTTACGGAACATCGTTGGCTTGCAGCACTTCAGTTGAAACGACGCTTAGGAATTCAAAGCGCAGCGAGCGTGTAAGCGGAACGGCTGCGTCGACCACAATGGCTGGGAAGGTTCCTATCCGAGCGGGATTCGCTGGTGATGCGACGTGACGGTATGGCCCACCATTGGGATCGCAGTCATAAGCATAGAGTCCTCGCTCAGCAACCAGCCGCCACGTGTTGACGAGCCCGGGAGACAAATCCGGGAAAAACCTTGCTTCCGTGGATGCAGGGAGAGCAAGTATCGCCTCGATCGCTCTGTCATGGGCATCGGTGTCGTCGAGGAATGCTCCAGGCGCGTAACCAGATCCAGCCGTACTGAACAGAGCAACACAGCCGCTCTCATCACAACCCAGCCAGTCGTACTCAAGCCCAAGAACGTCGACGGCAGATCGTGGAGTGCCTGTCCTCATTGCTGACCTCCTCTGTCGACCCTGAATTTCGTAGAAAAGTCAGTGGAAGCGCCCCGGCCACCGTCCTTCACGGCACGCAGCAGTGCTTGCTCGTTCAACTCCGCGCTGAAGTGCTCGCGCTCCAACTCAGGCGCTACCTTCTTGCTGGTCATTTCAACTCTACGCGACTGGCGACGGTGAATCGCTTTTCCAGGCGTCCGAGAAGTAGGGGCAAGCTCACTGGGGAAAATCCCTTGTCGACGACACCACGCCGCCTTGTCTTCCTCGCTCATTCCTGCCGTCGCCAGAATTGCCTCAAAGCGCGCGACGGCCGTCCAGCCTCCGCTCTTCTGGCCCTTCGACAAGGCCTCGCTCCGCCAGCGCTCCAACGTCTCTGCCGAAACACCAGCCTCCCGCGATACCACATTCACATCCGCACTCTCCGGTGGCAGCAACCGCGCCAGCATCCGATCTTTAAACGCTTGTCCGTATCGAGCCACGTTCTACTTTCCTTCGCCCCAGCTTGGTGAGTTTATCGGGGCGACAACTATTCTGACGCAGGGGGTGGGCACGACGGGAATCAGCGGTTCACGTTGTTGCTGCAGCACGCGGCCCAGCGCGTCGCGTTGCACGATGGTGGTCCTGACCTGGCGCGCATCGGTTTGCGTCACCAGTTCGCCCAGCACGTTGTAGCTTCGCACCGGACCGCCAGGTTCCGCATGCCAAGGGCCGCCGAAGTCGTGTACATGCTCGACGACTACTACGCCAAGCGCGCGCTCGAATGCGGCTATACCGAAACCAGCGCACCCGGCTTCGTGCAGCAGCGCGGGCGTCCCGGCGACCAGCCGCTGAGCCAGCAGGAAACGATCGAAGCCTTGAGCTGGGCACGCAACAAATCGCGCCAGGTCGCCGACAGCGTCTTCACCGGCCGCGCCTGCGTGACCTGCCACACCGTCACGCGTCCGAGCGGCCCCGCGAACGTGCCCGGCGGCGGCTGGCAGATCGCGCCCGTGCGCGTCGCCGGCATCTGGTACGGCGAGGCACGCTTCACCCACGCCAAGCATTCGACGATGAACTGCAACGACTGCCACAAGGCCGCGGAATCCAAGAGTGCAACCGACCTGCTGATCCCCGATCTCGCCAACTGCCGCCAATGCCACGCCGGCGAATCCGGTGGCAGCAAGGTGGCCAGCACCTGCATCGCATGCCATCGCTACCACCAGTCGACGACGTTGCAGTTGAAGCAGTTGTAAGGGGTGCGACGCCGCTTCCCGCGGGTGGCCCGCCTGCGTTGCTCGTGGACATTGGCGTTGCTACGTCGGCGCGGCACCAGGCTGAGGACTATCGCCTTCACCCATCGCGTCACACGCCGCCGACCACGCGGCAAAATCATCGGCCACGCCCGGCCGAAGCGAGGCGCTGCGCGCGTCCGGTGAACGGACGGCCTCGGCCAATCGACGGCGCGCGCCCGGAACGCCCAACCGGCACTGCGCGTAGGCAAGTGCGGCCTGTTCCTGCGCCTGGCCGCGGCGATCACGTTGCGGCGTTCTGGCACGCTCTGCCAGCACCACGGTGAGTTCCTCGGCGGCGTCGGGAAACCGATCCTGGGCGATGAGCCAGCGCGCGCGCGAAGCTCTCACTCCCAGCACTCGCCGTGCTCCCTGGGCATCCGGCCCCGAGCCCACGGCGAGTGCCTCGTCGAAGGCTTCGCCCGACGCCTTCAGTCGGCCCGCACGCATCAGCAACAGACCTTCGTCATGAGCGAACAAGAGCAGATCGGGATGATCCTTTCCCATCTGCGCGCGAGCGTCCTTTCGCGCCTCGTGAATCATCGCCAACGCGTCGTCGTGCCGGCCCCGCGCACCGAGCAACTTCGCCGACATCCGTCGGAGAAAAAGGCTATTGCGGTAAAACGTCGAACTGGACGGATCGAGCAGCTCCGTCGCGCGCGCCAAGCGTCGCTCCGCATCGTCCAGACGTCCCAGCATGAAATCCAGGTCCGCGGCATTGCCCAGCGTGATGGCAAGATCGTTGCGCGTGCCGGGCAGATGCGCCTCGAGGGCGTCGATGGACTTGGCATAGTGATCGCGCGCACGGTCCAGCTGCTCCAGCGACGATGAATAGAGCGCAGCGGCGCGATCGAGTCCGGCGACGATGAGGCTGCCGCTGTCGCCGATGGCCTGGCGACGCGCCAGCGCCTTTTCTACCCAGGCAAGCGCATCTTCCGACTGTCCCAGGCCATACAGCGCCATGGCGAGATAGCGTTGATGCAGCGCAATGTCGTCCTCCGGCAGCGGCACAGCCTTCTCGAACAGCCCGACGGCGCGCTCGAAGTGACGGGCCGCACGATCGCGTAGTCCGATCTCGAAGTAGACATGCCCCAGTGTCGCGACCAACGCCGCGCGCACTTCTGGCCGAAGATCGTCGGCCTCAGCACCGTCGAGGCGCTCAGCCGCCTGGTCGAGCAGCGTCAGCGCGCTGATCCGGCCCTCGCGGATTTCAGCCGGCTTCGCGGATTGAAACAGCGTCAAGGTGAAGTCAGCCAGCTCAGCGGTGCGATCACGCTCCAGCGCTACCGCAGCAAGCTGCTGATTGATGCTCACGAGGTGAAAGATCACCAGCGTGACGAGCACGCCGGCGAAAGCCAGCCAGGGCCAGCGTCGCCGCAACCATCGCCGGGCCGCATAGCCGGCCTCTCCACGACGTGCCCGCACCGGCTCGCCCGCCAGCAGGCGATCCAGGTCCGCGGCCCACTCGTCCACGCTGAGGTACCGTTCTTGCGGACGCTTGCGCAATGCGCGCAGGCAAACGGCATCCATGTCGCGCGAGGGCACCGTCCGGCCGAGCCGCCGCGCGGCCGTGGACGGCGCTGGCGGCATCACATGGACGATGGCATGCGTCAATGCCGCGGGACCGATGCCTGCGTGTGGCGGTTCACCGGCAAGCAACTCATACATCAGGCAACCCAGCGCGTGGATATCGCAGGCCATCGCGGCCCGCTCGCCGAGGATCTGCTCGGGTGCTGCATATCGCAACGTCAACGGAGCCGCATCGCCGGCGGCTGTTGCTGTCGACTCGCCGTCGAGCACGGCAGCGATGCCGAAATCGAGCAGACGCGGTTCGCCTTTCGAATCGACGAGCACGTTGCCGGGCTTGATGTCACGATGCACGATCAGCTGCCGATGCGCGTGGGCCACGGCCTCCGCGAGCTTTCGAAGAAGTGCCAGTCGTGCCCGCAACCCCAGACCCGCAACGTCGCAATGCCGCGTGATCGACAGACCATCGACGAACCACGTGACCAGAAACGGCCGGCCCCGCTCGTCGCGCCCGCCGTCGATCAGCCGCGCGATATTGGGATGGTCCAGTTCCGCCAGGATTTGCCGCTCGCGCAGGAAACGCCGTTCGTCGGCCTCGCTCCACACCTCGCGATCGATCTGCTTTACCGCGACCTGTCCACGAAACGTGCCGTCATCCCGGTCGCATAGCCACACTCTCCCCATGCCGCCCCGGCCAATCTCCCGCACAACGCGGTAACGGGGAAAGCGCGGATGCACGTCCCGAACAACGCCATCGAGACTGCGCATTTCTCGCAACGCAGCGTCCAGTAAGCGACGAAGCTCCGCGACCAACGGGGGATTGCTGCGATCCAGCGTATCGAGCTCGACCCGACGCCGTTCGTCGTTGAGTTCGCTGATGCGCTCGAACTCGCGCTTCACGCGCGCGTAGTGGCTGATGTCCATTGCCAGAGATCGGTCTGAGGCTTGCGCTATCGCGGGTGTCGGCAGTAATCGGCGGAGACTATCAGACTCCGCGCGCACAGCAACGTGTTCCGAGATTGCGCATCTGCGCATCTGGATCGCCGGCAAGCACGCCGGCGTGCGCGCCACCCATCTCGACACCGCTCATGAAAAGGCAGGAAGAAAGTCGGGCAGTGGCTGAGATGATTGGCGACGAATGTGCGTACTGCGCCAATGCCTCATGTGAGGCATTTGAGTGTTCTACACATGTCCAACAATCCTCTGAGTCTTTCGCCACGCAAGCCTGCGTGGATTACCGCGCTGATTTTCGCAATCAGTGCAACATCCTGCATCGCATCGCCCCATCTGGGCGATGAGACGCTAATGCCGGCCGGCCCCTATGGAACCTCGGGCCCCGGCTGGGGCGATGCGCAGTTCGGCAACGAGTTCATCCAGATGGAAGCCCACGCCCGTTTCGCCGGGGCCATCGCGAGTCTTCGCTACGGCGGTGTCGAGTACATCAACAATGACGATCACGGCCGGCAGATGCAGATGGCTGTCGCGCTGCGGCCTGGAACCGAGTGCCGCATGCCGACCGAGGCGGGCAGCAGTGCCGACGGCAGTGGCCCCACCAGCAGTTCGGTGCTGCATGCAGGCCAGGTGGGAGCAGGCACCTGGCAGACCAGTACCTTCGGTGCGCACTGGCTCGCCGCCGTATGCGGCGAAGCAATCGTCGCTGATGACCTTTTCACGAAGCAGATACAAGTCGGCATGCCCGGCGACGCCAAGGTCATCCGCTACACCGGCCAAATGCAACTGGTCGGCAACTATGAGCAGATCTACGCGGAAATTCCGACCATCTACCTGCGCGCGCCGTTTGTGCGCCACTACCGCATGGATCCCCACACGGGCGAAACCTGGGAGCATCGCCCGATTCGCAGCTATATCCAGGGCAGCACGACGGTGGAGCAGGAGGCCAGCAACGTACCGCTCATTTTCGCGACCCAGGACGGAAATCATGCCATTGGCATGTGGTCGCCGTTCGAGAGCCAGGGCGGAGACTTCCAGTACCGCGCCCACATGTTCGACTTCACCCCGCTGTTCGGCAACAGCAACTTCAATACCTCGAAACTCACCGCGACCCGCAGCTGGGGCGATCCTGCCGGCAGACGCTGGGTCGACAACGCCACCTACATCGCAGTGGGCTCGCTGGATTCCGTGCGGGTATCGCTGAAGCGCCTGTACGGCCTGGAGCCCACCGGCGTTCTGCGCCAGTGGCCTGATCCGAGCCTCCGCATCGGTACGGCCTTGCCTCCGCCGACGACCGGCGGCCCCGGCATTCCGGTCATGAGTGTCAGCGCCTTCGACCAGGCCAGCCCCGACGTGGAATCCGGCAACCGGGTGAAGCAGGTCGCCATCACGTCGGACGGCAAGCAACTCGTGCAGCGCTACTACGACGGCGGCTGGAGAGCGTGGACCAACCTGCTCAGCGTCAACGCCATCGGCCTCGGCGCGGTGCGTTCCTTCAGTCAGGGACCGGACGCCGAGAACAAGCCGAAGCAATATTTCGTCAATCGCGCCGGCGACACCATTTACTCGCGCACCTTCATCAACGGTGCCTGGGGCCCGGTACGCACGGCGAGCGTGGCCAGCCTCGGTATTCCGGGCGTCAGCAGGATTCGCAGCTTTGATCGCACGGGACCCGATGCCGCGATCGGCAACCAGCTGAAGGATATCGTCGTCAGCGACGATGGCCGCACCCAGTACTTCCGGAAGATCGACAAGGTCACGCAGGTACCGACAGGGTGGTTCGCGGGAGCCATCAACCAGATCGGCATTCCAGGGCTGGAAACCGCCAAGAGTCTGAGCCAGAGCGTCACGCCGGAAGGCTATCCGAAGTTCCATCTGGTATCGGGCGACGGCCAGACGATCTATACGCGCGTCCTCGTCAATGGCACATGGAGTGGCTGGAATTCTGTTTCGGTTTCAGCCCTGGGCATGACCGAGTGATCGCGGATCCGGCGTAGACGACTGACGTCTTCGCAACGGATCACCCTTCCCCGCCGCCTCGGGTTCCACACCGGGGCGGCGCTGGTTCCACAGAACCGATCCCCTCCGGCTCTGCCGGGCACTCCCTAACCGCACGACACCACGGACAACGCCACGGCAAACCCACAAAAAAGCCGCCGGGATCACCGGCGGCCTTTGTTTTTCCGATCCACGACGCGCCCGCGCCGAAGCGCGGACGCGTCGACCGTGCTTAACCGCCCGGCGCGGCTTCGAAGTCGTCTTCGAAGATGCGATCGAGCACCTCGGTCACTTCGAGCGCGAACGGCACGGCGACCTTGGGTTCGTCGGCGTCAGCACCGTTGGAATCGACGCAGACGAAACCGCGGTAGTTGCCGACGGCCAGACCGGTCGCATTCGCGGTGATGACGCTCGGGTTGGACTCGGCCACGCCGAGCGAGCCCGAGTTCGGTGCCGCGCTGAGCCACGGGGCATCGCAGTTGACGTTGGTCGAGACGCTGATCGCCAGCGCAGCCAGCGACGGCGGCGGTCCGGCGACCGGCGTCAGCGCCGTCCACGTCGCGTTGCCACCGAGCGTGGTCGACGTGAACGACATCGGTGCCAGACCATTCGTCGAAGTCGCGCGACCGAGGATCCAGCGACGGGCGGTCGCCGCACCGGGGACGGTCGCGTACACGACGACCCAGTAGCGCACGCCGGCCGCCAAGGCAGGCGGTGCCGGACAACCGGCGCTGGCCGCGTCGTTGAGGTTCACGCTGAAGGCCGAACCGTCGACCGTACGGAACGTCAGGCCACCGCTGTTCGGGCCGGCCGGCGTACGCGCACACGAATACAGCTCACCCGCCGCGCCCGCATCCGGGTTGCCCGCCGGCTGGCCTGCCGCATCGGCGTACAGCTTCACCGTGATGGCCGTCGCGGTGGCCTGCAGCGTGCCGCCCGTGCCGGTCATGAAGCCGGCGACATCCACCGTGCGCAGCGTGGCCGGATCCGGCGAAACGATGTCCTCGGTCTGGTAGAAGCCGCCGTTGGCGCCGGTGAAGAAGTTCGACGCGTTGCCGCGGATGCCGTCGTAGGTCTGCGTCTGCAGCGTCAATGGCGCGGTACCCGTGTTGTCCACGTCCCAGTTGATCGTGGGATTGCCGAGGTTGGCGATCGTGAGGTTGCGGGTCACGGCGTCACCGGTGTCGACCGTGGCCGACAGCGCGGTCGGTGTCACGTCGATTTCCGGCGGCGCCGCACGCAGCGCGATCGGCATGCGCGCGACCGGGATGGTCGCGTTGTTCGGCGTCAGCACGACTTCGCCGAACACGGTCTGGCCCGGTGGCAGCAGCGGCGAATTGGCCGACAGCGTGATGGGCTGCGTCGCCGCATTGGCCAGCGTGAACGACGCCGGCGAAATCGTGACGACACCGGCGGTGAAGCCGCTGACCGATGCGGTCCAGGTGACCGGCGCGGTACGCGTGCTCCTGACCGTGCGTGGGAACGTACAGGTACCGACGCAGGCCAGATTCTGGAAGCTCGCGATATTCAGCTGCGACGGATTGCCGCCGTTGGCCGGATTGGCCGCGAGGTAGTTCACGCCAGTCTCGTCGAGCACCAGGCCCGCGCGGCTCGCGCGCGCCACGTCGATGCGGCCCGCGCCCGTCGCGAACGGCGTCGTCGGCGTCACGCCGTCGACTTCCATCAGGTCGGGCTTGGCCGTCGTGGTCAGTGCCGACTTGATCTGTGCCGGCGTCCACGACCGGTTGAGCGACCGCAGCAGCGCGGCCGAGCCGGCCACGTGCGGTGCCGCCATCGACGTACCGCTGATCACGTTGGCGATCGCGTTGTTGGCCGGATTGACCGCACCGCCGTAGGGCGCCGGAGCCGCCGAGGCCCAGCGCGTCCAGGCGGCGAGGATTTCCACGCCAGGCGCTGCCAGGTCCGGCTTGAGCAGGCCCGGGTTGAAGCTGCCCGGTCCGCGCGAGGTCGAGTAGTACACCGCATCGGCCGTGCCCGGACCCGCCGTCAGCGGTACTGCGATCGTCGCCTCGGCGACATTCGGGTCCGTCGCAATGTGCGTCGCGACATTGTTCCAGTCCTTCAGCAGCATCGAGTAGCTCGTCGCACTGGCGCCGAGGTTCAGCGGCGCGACGTCGATGAAGATCACGCCGGAAGCGCCGGCATTCAGCGCCGCGGTACGGCGCGCGCCGCTCGCGCAGGCGCTGGTCACGCTGTCCAGGCGCAGCACGGCGATGCCGGAGATGCCGCCGCGGCGGAAGGTGTCGGCCGGATAGGCCGCGCAGCCGTCGGTCGCGCCGTTGGCGAAGTTCGGGCTCTGGATGATCGGTCCCGACAGCGTGGCCGTCGCGATCGGCGCACCGCCCGGCCGCACCGTGATGTTCTGCGTATTCGCTGGCGGCGCCGCCGGCGCGGTCAGCGAGAAATTGAAGCCGAACACGCGGTCGTGCATGGTGCCGCCGACCGTGATCGTCCAGGGTTCCTGGTGACCGACCGTGCCCGGCGTCGGGCCGGAGTTGCCGGCCGAGGCCACGACGACGATGCCGGCGTTCTGCGCGGCGAGGAAGGACAACGACGTCGTGTCGCTCCACGGCTGGTTGCCCCCGCCGATCGAGTAGCTCAGCACGTCGATGATGCCGTCGGCCACCGCCTGGTCGGCCGATGCGGTCGTGGCCGAGAACGGACACTGGCCGCCGCTGGTGCTCGTATAGCACGCGTCGTAGATCACGACGTTGGCGTGCGGCGCGACACCGGAGACATCGCGGGTGATGCCGTTGAACGTGACCTGGCGCGCGTTGCCGGCCGCCGTGCTGGACGTGTGCGAGCCGTGTCCGCCTTCGTCCTCGAAGCCGCGTGCTTCGGTGTTCGGCGAAACCGCCAGCGCATCCATGAAGTCCCAGCCGCCGATCAGCTTGTCGTTGCAGACGTCACGGCCGGCCACATGGTTCGGGTTGGACGGATTGCACCAGCCCAGATACGTACCAGCGCCCAGCGGATTGGTATGCGCATAGCCGTCGCTGCCCATGGCCGCATAGGCAGGGCTGGCGACATTCAGGCCGCTGTCGATGATGCCGACGACGACGCCGGCGCCCTTGGACGCCAGGTTGCCCGGCGTGCCGGTACCGTCCCAGACGGCTGGTGCGTTGATCATGACCGGACCGCGGTCGGTGTCGAGCTGGTATTCGCCGTCGGCTTCGATGCGCGCGATCTGCGGCAGCTGGCCGAGCTGCTCGGCTTCCGCGGCGGTGAGTTCGACGACGAGGCCGTTGTACGCGTGCTGGAAACGCATCAGCGTCGGCAGCGGACGGCCGAGCAGCGCCGAGGCATCCGACAGCACTTCGTCCTGGTGCGCGCGCAACTGCGCGAGATAGCTCTGCGCCGGCAGCGACTCGAGCGCGAGGCGACGATCGTCGCGGCGCGGGATCGCGTCGGCCAGTGCGAGCGGCAATTCCTTGAGCCCGATGATGTAGCGCGTGCGCGTGCCCGCGTCGACGGCGGCGAGCGGCAATGCCGCATGCGTTGCCGCCACCCCGCCCGCATCGTTCGCCGATACCCCGGCGCTGAAAACGACGGCCGCTATCGCGGCCACAAGCGCGGTGCGCTTGCCTGATCTGCTGAATGTCATAGTTCGCCCTACCCCTGCGTATGAGAAAAGTTCACACGTGTACAGGGCGACATCGCGACCGTGCGAGGGGTCGCTATCGGACCTGACAACACGTGGTCCGCCGCTTCACGGGCTCGAGCATTCCGGCGCAGACTCCGCAGGCACCGGCCTCGACATCGTGGCGTAGGGACCGGCCGAACATAACAGGAAGAAATCCGCGTGACACCTGCCTTCCGGCAGACTTCGTCCGGACAAGATTTCATGACGCGACGCACCCGGAACGTGCCAGGCGCGCGGCGCGGGACGCACCGGCCGTCCAGCACCGGGCGGCGGGTAAAACGCCCAGCACCGGTTTCGGCGCACGGTCCGGCACGCAGGGCACTACGCGCTTCGTACGAAGCCCGCTCCGACGCGCCGACCGGTCCGGCGGCTCACGCTCGATTCGCGCGCCCGATTCAGCGCCGGGCTGGCCGCCGCCACCGGGGTGCCGGAGCGGAGCCCCCTGAACCGGGTGGCGCCAGCGTCGTCGGGCGGATGCCCGGGTGCGGCGTCATCACATTCCTGACCCGCGGCAGCAGCGCGGCGGCGCATCACGCCGCGCGCATTAGGACCCCTAACGCAAGACAGCACCGAAAACTGACACGGCCGGTGCAACGCGCCATCCCGCGCCAAACCGCACGATTCCTAGGTTAGTATCGAACGCGGGAAACACTGATGAGCTCTGTGCAGGCGCCCCGCCGCCTTGCCACTCGGAGGATTGTGCGATGGGGAGATCGCCGTTTCGCTGGATGCTGGCCGGCTTTTGCCTGGCCCTGGCCGCCTGTAGTGGTGGCAGCAATTCCGGCAGCACTGTAGGCACTGCGCCGCCGCCCAACCCGCCCGTTAACGGCGACTCGGGCTGCAGTGGCAACTGTGGCAATGCGCAGTCCTTCCTCACGGAAGACGACGTGCGCAAAGTCATCGCCCAGGGCGTCGCCGAAGCGCGCGCGCAGGGCAGGCCCGCCACGTTCGTCGTCGTCGACCGCGTCGGCAACGTGCTCGCCGCGTACGCCATGGCCGGCGCGCCGCCCACGGTGCGCGTGAGCTCCGGCCGCGGCGTCGTCGGCGGGCTCGAAGGCCTCGATGTCCCGGCCGAATTCGCCGCCATCGCCAAGGCGCTGACCTCGGTCTACTTCTCGTCCGAAGGCAACGCGTTCACCTCGCGCACCGCAGGACAGATCGCGCAGGAACACTTCAACCCCGGCGATATCACCGCGCCCTCGGGCCCGCTGTTCGGCGTGCAGTTCTCGCAGCTGCCGTGCTCGGACATCAGCGCGCGCTTCACCACGGGCACGGGCGCTGGGCCACATCGCTCACCGATCGGCCTGTCGCCCGATCCCGGCGGCATTCCGCTCTATAAGGCCGGCGTGCCCGTCGGCGCGGTCGCCGCCGCCGGTGCCGACGACACCTACGGCCTCGACGACAACGCGATCGACCGCGACCGCAACCTCGACGAATTCGTCGCGCTCGCCGCCACGTTCGGCTTCGGCGCACCGCAGGACCGCCGCGCCGACCGCATCACCGCCGGCGGACTCACGCTGCGTTTTACCGATGTGGAATTTGCCGAACTCGCGCGCGACCCGGCCACGGCCCCAACCTTCGCGAGCCTCACCCCCGCCGACGGCGCGCTGCTGCGCGTACCCGGCTACGCCGATCCGGTCGTGCTGCGCGGTCTGGCCCTCGGCACCGTCGAATCCGGCATCCGCCCCGATACGACGGACTACCCCGGCCTCGACGCCTTCGTGCTCGACGACGGCACCGGCACCAACCGTTATCCGCCGCGCGCCGGCACCGACGGCACCGCCGCACTGACGCAGGCCGAAGTCCGCACCATCGTGCAGGAGGCCCTCAAGGTCGCCGCCCGCACGCGCGCCCAGGTGCGCAAGCCGCTCGGCTCGCGCGCCGGGGAAACCGTCGTCGTCGTCGACAGCAACGGCGTCGTGCTCGCCCTCGCACGCTCGCGCGATGCGCTGGTCGATGCGGTCGACGTGACCACGCAGAAGGCGCGCACCGCCGCGTTTTTCTCCGGCACCTTCACCGCCGCCGACATCGCCACGACCACGAACGCGCGCTACCTGCGCGCCGCGCTCGATCTCGCCAACGGCCGCGTCGACCTGTTCACCGTCGCGCAGAGCGCGCCGAACGCCTACGTGCCGCTGCTGCGCGGCTTCCTCGGCCTGCCCACGGCCTTGAGCGACGGCCAGATCGCCTACTCGTTGCGCACCATCGGTAACCTGTCGCGACCGTTCTATCCCGACGGTGTGCCCGGCACGCCGAATGGTCCGCTGAGCCTGCCCTTCGCGCGCTGGAGCCCGTTCCAGGACGGCCTCGAACTCGATCTCGTCTACAACCAGATCGCCAATCACGTCGCCTTCTATCTGAACCAGAAAGGCCTCGCGCTGACACTCGACGGCGCCGCGCTCGCGCCCGCGCCGACACCGGCCAATCCGGTGCCCGTGCCTGATGTGGGCCGCAACTGCACCGGCATCCCGCGCATCCCCAACGGCATCACGCTGTTCGGCGGCGGCTTCCCGGTCTATCGCGGCAACGTGCTGGTTGGCGGCGTCGCCGCGTCGGGCGATGGCACCGACCAGAGCGACCTCGTCGCCTTCCTCGGCCTGCACAACGCCGGTGTCGCGCTGAACACCGGCGTCGGCAATGCGCCGGTCGCGCTGCGTGCCGACAAGCTCGTGCCGTCCGGCGCGCGCCTGTCCTACGTGCAATGCCCGCAGTCGCCGTTCCTCAATTCCACCGAGCAGTTCGTCTGCGAGGGCAAGTGACATGCGCCATCTCCGACTGCGCCCGCTCGCCGCGCTGATCCTCGCCGTGGTCGCCGCGCCGGGCCTGGCCCGCGCCGACACATCCAGCGTCGGCCTGCACTGGCTCGAACTCACGCAGCTGCTGCCCGCGCCGACCTACGACCCGTTCGCGTCCGACATCCCGCGCCGCCGTCCCGGTCACCCGTACGAACGCTGGATGCCATCGCCGCCGCAGAACCCCGACAACGTCGATCCCGCGCCGGTCGACCAGGTCGGCGAATTCCTGCCCGTGCCGGATCGCTGGCGCATCATGGAATCGCTGGGCTTCAAGCACCCGTGGTACGACCCGTACAACCAGAACCAGCTCAAGGCCGACAAGCCCGTCATCGGGAAAGATTGGTTCCTCAACCTGCTCGCCGTGTCCGACACGCTGATCGAGCCGCGCAGCCTGCCCACGCCCGCCGCGCCGCAGGCGCCGAGCGAACCCGGCACCAACGACACGCTCGGCGACGTCGACCAGCTCATCGCCGCGCAGACCGTCATCGCCAGCGCCGTGCTGTACAAGGGCGACACCACGTTCAAGCCGCCGGTCTACGAGTTCAAGGCCACGCTCGCGGTCAACTACAACCGCGTCCGCACCGAAGAAACCCGCGCGCTGACCATCGATCCCACGTTCGGCGAAACCCGCGACGACGGCTTCGTCGGCGTGCAGGAACTGTTCTTCACCTGGGACTACGCCAGCAACCGTCCGCGCTACGACTTCGACGATTTCCGCATCGGCATACAGCCGTTCTCCAGCGACTTCCGCGGTTTCCTGTTCCAGGACAACCAGCCCGGCATCCGCTTCTTCGGCACGCGCGATTCGAATCGCTGGCAATACAACTTCGCGTGGTTCCGGCGCCTGGAGAAAGACCTCAACTCCGGCCTCAACGACATCACGGAAAGCCCGCGCAAGGACGACATCTTCGTCGCCAACTTGTATCGCCAGGACTTCCCATTCGTCGGCTTCACCTCGCAGGCCACGGTGATCCACAACCGCAACCGCGAGACCGACTCGTTCTACGACTCCAACGGCTTCATCGTGCGCCCCGCCGCCATCGGCCGCGAATTCCCGCGCACGTATGACGTGACGTATCTCGGCTACAACGGCGACGGCCATATCGGCCGGCTGAACCTCACGGTGTCGGGCTATTACGCGATCGGCGACCAGTCCTCCGGCGTATTCGTCGCCGAAGAGACCGACATCTGCGCGGGCTTTCTCGCCGCCGAGGCGTCGATGGACTTCGACTGGATCCGCGCGCGCCTGTCGGCCGCCTATGCCACCGGCGACGACGACCCGTTCGACGACCGCTCCACCGGCTACGACGCCATCTTCGAAAACCCGATCTTCGCGGGTGCGGACACCAGCTACTGGATCCGCCAGAACGTGCCGCTGATCGGCGGCGGCGGTGTCGCGATCTCACAGCGCAACGGCCTGCTGCCGGACCTGCGTCCGTCGAAGGAACAAGGCCAGTCGAACTTCGACAATCCCGGCCTGCGCCTCATCGGCATCGGCGCGGACTTCGACCTGACGCCGCAGTCGCGCCTGTCCGGCAACATCAACCAGCTCTGGTTCGACAAGACCGAGATCCTCGAGACCGCGCGCAACCAGGCCAACATCAGCCGCGGCATCGGCACCGACGTCTCCGTCGCGTGGATCTGGCGCCCGTTCGCGACGCAGAACGCCGTCGTGCGCCTGTCCGGCGCAGCGCTGCTGCCCGGCTCCGGCTTCAAGGATCTGTATGGCGATCAGAAGTCGCTCTATTACTCCGTGCTTGGCAATCTGATCCTGACCTATTGAGGGGCGTGTCATGGGGAATCTGGTCGGGATGTCTGACAGCGAAGCGAAATGCAGCATTGTGGATAGCGCGACAACCGCACATGGCGGCGATCCTGCGCTTCTCCCCCTCACCCCAACCCTCTCCCCCGACGCTGTCGGGGGAGAGGGAGTAGAAGCCCTTCCCCTCGCGGCCGGGGGAGAGGGAGCCGAAGCCCTCTCCCCCAAGCTCGCTTGGGGGAGAGGGTTGGGTGAGGGGGAG
>NZ_JAVTWC010000008.1:2965-7950 GCF_032229445.1 Tahibacter sp. | reverse complement strand
CCCTCTCCCCCAAGCTCGCTTGGGGGAGAGGGTTGGGTGAGGGGGAGAAACATCACCCACACGCAGCGCCAGATTTTCGCGACACACGCAAACCCTGCCTGCCCGACGCGGTCGGCGGAGAGATAGCCGAAGCCCTCTCCCCCAAGCTCGCTTGGGGGAGAGGGTTGGGTGAGGGGGAGAAACATCAGCGCAGCGCGGCGCCCGGTTTTCGCGGCACACGCACCCCCCGCCTGATCGCCGCCCTGGCAACGCTCGCGGTCGTCGTCCTCGCGCTAACCACAGCCCCCCTCTTCGCCTCCAGCAAAGCCAAAAAAGTCGAACGCACCTACGTCACCGCCCCCGACGCCCCCGCGTTCCAGACCTGGCCCCAGGCCGACGCCAAATCCGCTGGCTGCGTCTCCTGCCACACCGCATCCGACCGCAAGACCATGCACGCCAGCGAAGCCGTCGTGCTCGGCTGCACCGACTGCCACGGCGGCGACGCCACCGTCTTCGGCAGCAACCCGATCGCCGCGACCGATCGACCGGCCACCGGCAAGAATCCCGACAAACACGCCGACATCCCCTACTCCGATGCCGGCGCCGGTGGCGCGCCGCGCAACTACAGCGCCGGCTACATCGCCGCGATGGACAAGGCGCACGTGCTGCCGCAATACCCGGAACGCTGGCCCAACAGTGCCAACCCGCCGCGCAGCTATACGCACCTCATCGAGGAATCCCCCGAGTTCGCGCGCTTCATCAACCCCGGCGACCTGCGCATCGCGCGCGAGTCCTGCGGCGCCTGCCATCTGCCGCTGATCCAGCAGGCCGAGAAAAGCCTCATGGCCAACGCCGCCATGTTCTGGGGCGCCGCCGCGTACAACAACGGCATCCTGCCGTTCAAGCATTCCATCCTCGGCGAAGCCTATACGCGCGACGGCAAGCCCTCGTCCGTCGACAACGGCATCCCCAACGACGCCGCCATGGACGCCGCCGGCATCCTGCCGAAGATCAGCCCCATGCCCGCGTGGGAAACCGTGCCGCCGGCCGATGTGTTCCGCGTGTTCGAGCGCGGTGGCCGCAACATCTCCAACCTGTTCCCCGAAATCGGCGTGCCCAGCGAAACCGGGCAGATCCAGCGCCTGGAAGAACCCGGCCGCCCGGACCTCAAGCAATCCAACCGCGGCCCCGGCACCGGCAGCCGCGTCGCGATTCCGGTGCTCAACATCCACAAGACCCGCTTGAACGACCCGTTCACCTGGTTCCTGGGCACCAACGACAACCCCGGCGATTTCCGCTCCTCGGGCTGTTCGGCCTGCCACGTCGTCTACGCCAACGATCGCGATCCGCGCCACTCCGCCATCCATGCCAAGTACGGCAACATGGGCATGAGCGCGCAGGTCGATCCCACCATTCCCAAGGGCGAATCCGGCCACCCGATCAAGCACGAGTTCACGCGCCAGATCCCGACCAGCCAATGCATGATCTGCCACATGCATCAGCCGAACATGTTCATCAACTCCATGCTCGGCTACACCATGTGGGACTACGAGTCCGACGCGCCCTTCATGTGGCCCGAGAAGCAGCACTACCCGGACGACAAGGAAATTTTCAAGACGCTGGACCGCAACCCGGAAGAAGCGGCCATCCGCGGCAAATGGCGCGATGTGGATTTCCTGAAAGACGTCTCCCTGCTCAACCCGCAGCTCAAGGACACCCAGTTTGCCGACTACCACGGCCACGGCTGGAACTTCCGCGGCATCTTCGCGCGCGACCGCAAGGGCAACCTGCTCGACGACAAGCAGCAGAAGATCGACGACACCGACCCGAACAAGTGGAAGAAAGCCGTCCACATGTCGTCGATCCACGTCGACGTCGGCATGCAATGCGTCGACTGCCACTTCGGCCAGGACAACCACGGCAACGGCTATCTGAAGGCCGAAGTCGCTGGCGCCGTCGAAATCCAGTGCCAGGACTGCCACGGCACCGCCGACCGCCTGCCCACCCTCAAGACCTCCGGCCCCGCCGCGCCCAAGAACGGCCGTGACCTGCTGCTGATCCGCAACCCGGACGGCAAGAAGCGCTTCGAGTGGAACGGCGACGTGCTGATCCAGCGCTCCGCCGTCACGCCGGGCCTGGAATGGACCATGAGCCTGGGCAAGGACGTGGCCAACCCGCTGTCGCCGAACTACAACGAGAAGGCCACGCGCGCGCACACCATGTCGCGCAACACCGCCACGCTGGAATTCGGCGCCGACGTGCCGCTCGACCAGCGCGCCCACGGCGAAGACAAGATGCTCTGCTACACCTGCCACACCTCGTGGACCACGAGCTGCGGCGGCTGCCACCTGCCCATCCAGGCCAACGCGCAGACCGAGAAGCACAAGTACGAAAGCGGCTTCACACGCAACTTCGCCACGTACAACCCGCAGGTCGCGCGCGACGACATGTTCTTCCTCGGCGTGCACGGCGGCATCAAGGACTACAAGGTGGCGCCAGTGCGCTCGTCCTCCGCGCTGATCCTGTCCTCGACCAACATCAACCGCGAACGCATCTACATCCAGCAGCCGCCCGTGTCCTCGGCCGGCTACTCGTCGCAGGCCTTCGCGCCGCACTACCCGCATACCGAGCGCAAGACCGAAACCAAGACCTGCACCGACTGCCACCTGTCGAAAGACAACGACAACAACGCCATCCTCGCGCAGACGCTATTGCTCGGCACCCGCTTCGTCGACTTCGTCGGCTTCAACGCCTGGGTCGGCGGCGATGGCGAGATCGGCGCGATCCGCGTCACCGAGTGGGACGAACCGCAAGCCGTGATCGGCAGCTACCTGCAGCGCTACGCCTACCCCGACTGGTTCGCCAACCACCAGAAAGCCGGCCAGCGCCTCGAAGAAGCCTACGGCCACAACGCCGGCACCGCGAGCTGTCTGCAACTGCGCGGCGAATACCTCTACGTCGCCGAAGGCAAGAAAGGCATGCGCGTCTACGACGTCGCCAGCATCGCGAACAAGGGCTTCTCGCAGCGCATCATCACCTCGCCCTCCTCCGCCGCGGGCCAGGACACCCACATCGGCAGCAAGAACGCGACCTGCGTGATGCTCGCGACCACGCAACCCGTGTCCTTCGCGCGCAACGAAAAAGCCCGCGAGATCGCCGCGAACGAAGAACAGCCGATGCACGCCATCTACCGCTACGCGTTCATCACCGATAGCGAAGAAGGCCTCATCGTCACCGACATCGACACCCTGGCCGACGGCGAATTCCGCAACAACTACCTGACCCGCGCCGCGACCTGGAACGACGGCGGCATCCTCAAGGGCGCCAAGCACCTCGCCATCGCCGGCACCACCTTCTACGTCACCGCCGACGCCGGCGTCGTCGTGCTCGACATGAACGACCCGCTGAAGCCGCGCCACATCACCACCGTGCCGATGGCCAACGCCCGCGCCGTGCAAGTCCAGTTCCGCTACGCCTTCGTCACCGCCGCCGACGGCCTGCACGTGATCGACATAACCAAGCCAAGCGATGCGCGCGAAGTGCAAGGCGCGTTCCTGCGCCTGGGCGACGCGCGCAAGCTGCACCTGGCCCGCACCTACGCCTATATCGCCAACGGCGCCGAAGGCCTGGCCATCGTCGACATCACCAAGCCCGAACAGCCCACGCTGTACGAGATGTTCAATGCCGGCGGGAAGCTCAACGACGCCAACGACGTGATTGTCGGTACGACCAATGCGTCGCTGTTCGCCTACGTCGCCGACGGCAAGAACGGCCTTAAGGTCATCCAGCTGACCAGCCCGGAATCGCAGCCGAAGTTCTATGGCTTCAGCCCAGATCCGAAGCCGCAGTTGATTGCGTGGCGCGAGACGGCTAAGCCTGCCCTTTCACTGTCGCGCGGGCTTGAGCGAGACCGTGGGGTGGATGAGAGCGGGAATCAGATTGCGGTGTTTGGGCGGATTGGGTCGCGGCCGTTTAATTTGCAGGAGATGCAGAAGTTGTATCTCGATGCGGATGGGAAGCCTTGGGGGGTTAGCGACCAGGTGCCGGTCAACAGCGCGACTCGCGGCAAAACGACAAAATCCGAACGCTCGCCCTAAACAGGGATGTGGCTCCGCTGAAGCCGGTGCCTGAATCTACTTGTGACTTGAGGATGCCGTGAGAGGTATAGGTGGCGGATCATGAGCCAGCAGTTGGATCGTGAAAAAGAAATCGGAAGGGCAATCGTCGCAGCGACTAGACCTGAAGACATCGGTGCGATTGAAACGTGGGCGAAAACAATGCTGGAAATTAGGTCCAGTGATCTCCCAGCCTACGGAAAGGCAAAAGCAGCAATTCTGTCGTCGACTGACAGGAAACTATTGGCGCCAATCCTTCACGTGATCTGGAAAGAGATGAAGCGTCTCGGCTGGGAAGAGCGAAGCCTTCCGGCACGAATGGCTCTAGGGGCCGCTGTGACGGCACTTACCCTATCGGGACAGGGCGCGGGAATAGCCGCACTGGGGGGCGCAATTGGCGTCCCTCTCTTTGTAGTTTTTGGTGCAGGAGGCGCTCTGGCCGGCGTCATAGTTGACGAAATCAGGGCGAAGAAGTGAATTGGGCCGTTGCTCGATCCGCCGTCGAGCGGAACCACGCGACACGACCATCATCATTCTTCTAATCGCGCAAGATAGCCAGTAACGAGGCTACTAGCCAGATAAACCACTTTTCCGAACAACGCTTGTGAGAGAACCTGACCACGTTCTCCTCGATGGCGATCATTCGCAGAAAGCTCAATACATAAGGCCAAGCGCGAATGTACGGACCACTCAATGACCCACAGGCTGTACGCAAAGCCCTGCGAGAGTTCGATGAGCTCGGACGAGATAACTTTTTAAAGAAATATAACTTTGGTCGTTCTAAATTGTATTTTGTTCTTGACGATGAAAAGAAATATGACTCGAAAGCCATCATTGCCGCCGCCTTCGGATTTCAGACCGGAAAACCTCTTCGGCGCGGAGAGTTCAACG
>NZ_JAVTWC010000008.1:0-2955 GCF_032229445.1 Tahibacter sp. | reverse complement strand
ACTTACAGTCAAGCGCAAGTTAGAGAGCTTGGGGTTTGTAGTTGTCCGAGATAGAACGGCGGAGGACGAAAGCAAAAGCTCTTCCAAGAGATTCAAGCATGGGACCAGTCGCACATGGGAGCTTGCGCTAGACGCTGTTTGTTCGCTAGGTGGCATAGCTACAGCCAAGGCTGTAAGACTTTTTTTAAAGCAAAACGTCTCTGGCTACAAAATTGCCAATACCGCTCCAGATCTCGCCGCGCTTTCAGTCAATAAACCTTCCAGAACAAATTTCAGTGGCAACAAAAAACCACGTAGAACCGACGATGGCAATAAACTTGACGGCCTATACCACAATGATGGCCGCTACGAACTCTACTATCCGCCGATACACGGCGTATGGGAAATATACATAGACGACCGAACGTCGACTCTTAGAGTAAGGAAGACAATCGAGAATACCAGTCCATCAATATCAGACGCTATTGTCCAATCGGAAGTCGATCCTTCCAACTTAGATGATGCGCGAGAGCGCATCTTCGGTCTGATCGTTTGCAGACGAGGCCAGCCACAGTTTCGGCAAGCACTGCTACACGCTTACGGCCACCAGTGCGCGGTAACAGGCTGCAACGCGCCCCAGGTTCTCGAAGCCGCACATATCTGCGCCTACCGGGGCATGCACACCAATATAGTGGGAAATGGAATTCTCTTGAGGGCTGACATACACACCCTTTTTGACCTTAAGCTCATTTCTGTCAACTGTAACGATATGACGCTATGGGTGTCGGCAGAACTGTCAGGAACGGAGTTCGCGGAACTCCGTGGAACCTCCGTGAGGTTACCGGACGACCAGAAAAATCACCCAAGCAAACACGCTCTTCGAGCGCACTATTTAGAAGCAACCAAAACGTAGTCAGCGAATACTCGGCCAACATCTATATCGCTACCAAAAGAACTGACCGCGCTATTCTTTAAAGCTGCATTGCTCGCCACAGAGGTTCACCGATGAACTCCGAGCAATTACGCGCCGAACAACTGATCTATCAGCGAATCGGCGAGTTTACCGTCTCATTCCAATGGATCGAAAATAGGCTCCGCGAAATTGGATGGCAAATTCTCGACCCCAGTCACTTGCAACGCCCGCCTCAATCTTTGCGAAATCTTACTAACGATAAACTCGTCGACCGCGTTCACGAACTCTTTCTCGATGCGTTGCCAAAATGCAAGCTATCCGCAGCACTGGAAAACAGTTTCAAGGAATGCTTTGAGTCCGCGGTCCAGAAGCTACACGGTCTACGCAAAGCTAGAAACCGCATACTCCACTCCGCATTTATCGAGCTTAAGGCTGGTGGCGAAGTACAAGGCATTTTACGTTCTGGCACAAAGCTCCAGATTGACGAAGAAACGGGCGACGTGCTTTTCGACCAGCAATACCTCGCCCCCGAGTCCTTCTCCGCAGAGATGGCATCCATGGCCGAATTGGTGTTGTTCTTGAATCGAGCCTATTTGCAACTTATCCATAGATACCCTCTCGACAGTGACCCGTAGAAAAGGGAGGGGGGTCAGACCAAGTTCGGCCTTTCGGCAACTTCAACGATAAGCTATCCCGATCTAATTAGCCGGGACAACGGGTCCAGGTTAACTTCGAGGTTCACGCCTCAAGGTAACCTGACCAGGTTTTCCTAACCGCAAAGGTAAGCAGCTTCTAATTCACGCGGTGCAGCCGAAAGAGCTTGTCAAAAAAATGGGACACTCTCTCTGCGGCGCTCGCACCGACTAATTCATTAGCGCCGAATCGGTAAACCTCATATCCCGCCAGCCGCAATTCGCGGTCAGCTGACACCATATCCGCGTAAACCTTCAAAGAAGGGGTGTCGTTTTCCGAGAAGTGGTGCTTCCCATCGACCTCTAGCACGATTCGCTGGCTTCCGGGAAGGAGCAATAAAAAGTCCATGCGTTGCCGCGGAATTGGAAGCCGGTGGCGCAGGGTTTTCACGACTGCCGGATCATAGTGCAGATAGACCTGCGGAATGAGCGCGGGCAACGCCTCGTTCAAAACGTTTCGATAGACCTTGAAGTAAGTTGCAAACAGCTTGCGTTCTGCATCAGAGGCTAAAGATTCGTTAAGGCGTGCGCCGAGACTCGCTGCGTCGCCCATTGGGGTTATAGCACCCCACCATGCGACAAGCTCCGACCACAATAGTCCGTTGGAGCTAATTGGCAGATCGTAAACCAAGCAGTTCTCCTCGCCAGAGAGAATCACAATGTCGTTGTTGATGGCATCGGCGAAGCCGATCTCCGGCTTAGGCCCTCGAGAGGCGAAAATTAGGTTCTTCGGCCTGCCACCGACGCGACGCGCCAAAGGAAGAAACGCGTAGATCGGGTGACCAGAAACCTCTTCCACCTGGGCGAGCTCGTATCCGTCTCGACCGATTATATTGTTAAGGATATCGACCAATTGCGATTGCTCCTTCCCTGATCGAGAGAGAGGGTGAACAGTCTCAGCTAGCAACGAACCAAATCGGGCTATGGAGCATTCAAAAGCACCGATTTGTCCAAACAGATGCTCCACCGACCAATCACCTGGATTTAGGTCCATATGCTGACCTATTAGGTCACGCATGCTTCGACCTCTCCCGAACAGCTCCTCGAAGGAGGTAGAGAGAACAAAAAGGCGCTGAAGAATCTCCACTGTACTGCGTTCGCCGGCGAGATCATCTCCGAAGGCTCGCGCGACATCTCGCCGGGTAATGTGCGTCAGGGGAGGATCTTCCGCTTCAAGTATCTTGCGACCCGCCTCGTCAAGAGCGATATCTTCGCGATGCACGGCGAACTTAAGTGCGAAACGCGCGAGCTGTTCCTGAGTAATATTCTTAAGCGCTAGGTCAATGCGCTGCCGCTTTGAGAGGCCCTCCGCACTTGCGGCGCGCGTCAAGGTAGTTGTCGCCTGATGTGTATTCCTATCGAAGCTATGCG
>NZ_JAVTWC010000007.1:0-113007 GCF_032229445.1 Tahibacter sp. | reverse complement strand
GATCAGCGAGATCGCCGGCGCCAGCGGCTTCGAGAACCGCTGTGCATTCTCGCGCCTGTTCAAGCAGCGCTTCGGCATCAGCGCGGCCGCGCTGCGTCGCGAACACGGCATAGGCGTGCGCAACCCGCGCAAGCGGCGTTGCGACAGTAGCGAATTGCTGCGCCGCGCAGTTTCCGCAACGCCGTCTGCCAACTCGCGGCAACTCGGCGTAGCCACAGATTTTTAACGTTGCCGCACCGGGGTTCTTCCCGGTTTGCCGGCCTTGCCTGCGCGCTCACCGATCGCGCCGATGCCGCCATTGCCTCGACCAACGGCCGGCGGCGCTGCGGTCGATTTGTGAATAATTTCAGGAGAAACACATGTTCAATCCTTCGCTCCCCCGAGCCGTGAGATCAGCGCTTGCCGGCCCCAGTGTCGGTGCAGGCGCCATCCTGCTGGGCTGCTTCGCGCTGCCCGCGGCGGCTCAGCAGCCCGAGCCGGCCCCTGAAGCCGACAAGCTCGAAACCATCGTCGTGACCGGCTCGCGCATCCGCCGCGTAGACCTCGAAACCGCCAGCCCGGTCTTCGTCATCGACAAGGGGCAGATCGAGAAGACCGGCAAACTCACCGTCGGCGACCTGCTGCAAAGCACGCCGGTCATCGCCGGCGGCGCGACCGCGACCAACGGCGCGGTCAACAACGGCGGCGGCACCGGCGCAGCAACCATCGATCTGCGTGGCCTGGGCACGGCGCGCACGCTGATCCTCGTCAACGGACGCCGCCTGGCCGGTCCGGCGCCCGACGTCAACGCTATCCCGATCAACCTGATCGAACGTGTCGAAGTGCTCAAGGACGGCGCCTCGGCGATCTACGGTTCGGACGCGATCGGCGGCGTGGTCAATTTCATCCTGCGCAGGGACTATCAGGGCATCGAGTTCAGCGCCGACTACGGCATCGCCGATGCCGACGACGGCCAGCGCAAGGGCGTCACCATGACGCTGGGGCATACCAGCGACAAGGGCAGCCTCATGGTCGGCGTGAACTATCACAAGCAAGACGCCGTGTCGGCGGCTGATCGCGATTTCTCCAAGGACGCGCTGTACCTGTCCTCGGGTTCCATCGTCGCCGGCGGCTCCAGCCGTACGCCGCGCGGACGCATCTTCCTGCCCACCGATCTCATCGCGCAGTTCAACTGTCCGGCCAATTCCGCCGGTTCGGTCACGCGCATCGCCGGTGCCGCCGGCAGCTCGCTCAATGACTACAAGTGCTATGACCCGGCGTCGGACGCGTTCAACTTCCAGGCCGTCGGCAATCTCGAACTCACGCCGCAAGAGCGTGGCAGCCTGTTCGTCGTCGGCAACTACCGTATCAGCGACAACGTCGAGGCCTACGTCGAGGCCTTCCACAACAAGACACGCGCAGCCTACGCGATTGCGCCGCTGCCGTTCGACGCACGCAACGACAACGTGCTGATCTCCGCCGACAATGTCTACAACCCCTTCGGCATCGACTTCGGCCGCAGCGGGGACAACGATTCGGGCAACGCGTTCTTCCTGCGTCTGGAAGCGGTCGGCAACCGCCGCGCTTCGACGGCCGTGACAACCGACCAGATCAACCTTGGCCTACGCGGTGGCTTCGGCAATACCAGCTGGCAGTGGGATGCGAACTTCACCTACGGCCATTTCTCGCAGAGTCGCCAGTTCGGCGGCTACATCTTCCAGCCCAACCTCATCAACGCGCTCGGGCCGTCGTTCATCGACGCTGCCGGCGTGGCGACCTGCGGCACGCCGGCCGCGCCGATCGCTGGCTGCGTTCCGGTCAATCCGTTCAATCCCGAGGAAACGCCGGAAGGATTCGCGCTGCTGGAAGCGCCGTACCGCACCAGCACGCTGTATGTCCAGCGCGAAGGCGAAGTCAACGCGAACGGCGAACTGTTCGAGTTGCCGGCCGGCGTCGCCAGCCTCGCGGTCGGTGCCTCGTATCGCAAGGAATACCAGAGCTTCAATCCGGATTTCCTCGTGACCGCGCTGCCGCCGGACTACACCAACTGCCTGCTCGCGCAGGAGACCTGCACCTCGGCCGTGATCGGCGGCTACAACGTCAAAGAGCTTTACGGCGAGGCCTTCATCCCGGTGCTGCGCGACGTGGCGTTCGCCAAGACGCTCAACATCACGCTCGGCTCGCGCTACTCGAAGTACTCGACCTTCGGCAACTCGACCAATTCCAAGATCGGCCTCGAGTGGCGTCCACTCGACGACGTGCTGCTGCGCGGCACGATCGCCGAGGTGTTCCGCGCGCCGACGATCTCGAACCTGTTCGCCGCACCGGCGGCGAACGCGCCCACGTTTCGAGATCCGTGCATCGGCGTGACCTCACCGGTTGGCGCGAACGCGAACATCGATCGCGCCTGCGAGAACGTGACGCGCGACGGCAGCTTCGCCGGCGCGCCGAACGGCCAGACGACCGGCCTCGTCGCCGGCAACCCCAACCTCAGACCGGAGCAGGGCAAGGCCTTTACCTGGGGGCTGGTCTACGATCCGAGCTGGATCGAAGGACTTTCCACCAGCGTCGACTTATGGCGTTTCGCGCTGAATGACAACATCAGCGCGCTCGACGTCAACACCGTCGCGCTGCAGTGCTTCACCGCCGGCAACCTCTGCGACTTCATCCATCGCTTCGAGTCCGACGGCCAGGTGTTCTACATCGACCAGCCGACCTTGAACCTGGGCCGCCTCGATGCCAAAGGCGCCGACTTCAGCATCAAGTACCGCCTGCCGGAGACGCCGATCGGCACCTTCCGTGTCGGCCTCGATGCCACGTACACGGCGCAGTTCAACCAGCTGATCCGCGACAACACCGGCACGGCCACCGGGTCGATCTTCGCGGCCGGCCAGTTCAACCGTCAGCTCGGCAACTACGCCCGCTGGCGCGGTCTGGGCACCCTGAACTGGGAACTGGGCAATATCGACGCGAGCTGGACGACGCGCTACGTACACGGCTTCGATCTGGGCACCCTGCGGCCCGGCGGAGATTCCGCCGATGGCACGTTCGCCAACGTCGTCGTCGGCTACGGCGCGACCACCTACCACAACCTGCAGGTCGGCTATCGCATCGAACCGATCAATGCGCGCGTGGAGCTCGGCGTGGACAACGCGTTCGACAAGCAGCCACCGGTGCTGTTCCAGAACAACGTGACCAACGGCAATACCGATCCGGTCACGTTCGATACGGTCGGACGCTATTACTGGGCGCGGTTCAGCGTGAAGTTTTAGCGATAGCGCATGGCTCCGGGGCATCCAAGCAAACACCATCCCCACCCCGCCCTCCCCTTGAAGCGGAGGGTTTTTAAGAACCTCGCGACGAGCCTACAAACAACCGGAGCATTCGCGGAAGCCCTGCGATTCGTGAGTTGTCGCGATGACTAGCCCTCCCCTTCAAGGGGGCGAAAGGCAGCCGCACAGAACCGCAAGGTTCTGGCTGTCTTGAGCGCCCGACGGGCCGGAGGGTTGGGTGGGTATGGTGTATTTCTTGCGATATTCAATTAGCGCTTTCCGCTTCGTCTCACGCACGCTGCCTGATGGCCCACACTGTCGCAAGCTGCAGCATGGCCGGTGCGATATAGCCGCGGTGAACGCGGTCGATGCTGGCCATGTAGACGCGGCCGAACAGGTTCTTGCACTGCACGCGCGTGCTCAGGCTGAAACGCACACGACCATCGGCACCGAGATCGACGCGCACGCTGGAGCGGAAGCGCAGGTGCCTGTCGTCGGCACCGAGCAGGACTTCGGCGCTGCGGTCGTCGTCGGCGACGGCCTGGTCGAGCACCGGGAAGCGTGCGTCGAAGCGCTGTTCGGGCTGCGCGCAGAGCAGTGAAGATACCGGACAGCCGAGCGGGCTCGTGCGCAGTCCCAGCGGGCGCACGAGCGCGTTGCGCAGCACCATCAGGCGCGACACGCCGCGCGGACGGTTGTCGAGAAAACCCTGCAGCAGTGCCGACAGCCACGCTCTGGCCGAATCGGCGCGCAGCTCGCCGGGCGCGGTTTCCAGCACGAATGAATCCTCGTGGTGGCAGCGCTCCGCGAGCGTACCCGTGAGTAGCGAACCGGCCTGCAGTGGCTGCACCACGACGGCGTGGCCGCTGCCGTTGTCGGACAGGAAACCCGGCGACGCGCGCCAGCGGCGAAGTTGTCCACGCACGCGGCCGGACAGGCTGCGCAGTCCGCGGCAGACGGCACCCTGCGCCGAAGCGGCCGGTGCGTAGAGCGACAGGGCGACGGTCGGCACGCTTGCAGGATCGTGTGCGTCGCTCGCGAGCAGCATGCTTACTGCTGCGGGCAGCAGTTCGGTCAGGGCCGGAATCGTCGCGGCGCCGGCCTCGACGCGGGCGCGCAGATCCGCGGGCAGATTGCCGCCGAGTTCATTGGTATGGCAGGACAGCGCAAACAGTGCCGGGTGCGCCGCGCCCTTGTCGCGCGGCGCGAACTGGTGCCAGGTCTCGCCGGCGAAGCGCACGGTGAACAGGCTGTCGGGAGGAATGTCGACGAAGCGTAGCTGACGCAGGAAGCTGCGCGGATCGCGCGCGATGTCGGTGCTGCTCGCGCTGGAAAAGCGCAGTTGCGCGCCGCCGCTGCCCGACACCGCGGTAAACACGCGATGGCCAGCGTGGCGATGGAACGGATGGCCGCGCGGGCCGACGGCGAAGGAATACAGCGAGGTTGCGTCGCCATGTGCGAGGTCCATGCCGGCCAGCCGCGTCGAAGGTTCATCGAGTTCGTCCACGAACTGCGCATGGGCGCGTTGCCGTGCGGTCGCTCCGGCGTAGAGCTGGTCGCCTGCGCCCAGGCCCAGCTGTGCGATCAGCGAAACCTCCACGGGAGGGCCGCCGCCGGCGCCCGGTAGTCGTACGCTCGGAAAAGTCTGCACCACTTCGGTCAAGGCCGGCATGGCCACGCTCCTGGTCTGTTGCGGGCTCGCTTCGAGTCAGCTGCGCCGGTTCGCGCGCGCGCGGCTCTCGCGCTTGAGCGGGCCGGCCACGGGACACAGTTCGGCCGCCCAGGCGAACACGGTGTTGGCGAGGCGGTCGGGTACGAGCTTGAAATAGACGAACTGGCCGCGCTTTTCGCGCGCAATGAGGCCGGCCTGTTCGAGTATGCGCAGATGGCCGGACAGCGCCGGCTTGCTGAAGTCGAAGCGTTCGGCGATTTCGCCGGCGCTGAGTTCGCCCTGGTTGAGATAGGCGAGGATCTTGCGCCGAGCCGTCGATGCGAGTGCCTCGAATACCTTTTCCATGGAGAGTTCGGAAGTTAATTAGTTAGTTAACTAATAGTCGGCAGCGGCAGCGGCGTCAACCGCGGCGCGGCGTCTGCGACACCCTGCCGCAGTCCCGCGCATGCGCGCGCAGCGTCCGCCGTCCCGGCTGCGGTCGCATACGAGGTCGAGGACAATGGCCTTCCCTGTGCCTGCCGGATCCTCCCATGCCCGCGACTGCGTCACTCGCCCCGGACCGCTTCGACCTCGACACACCGTGTCTTCTCGTCGACCTTGCGCGCCTGGACCGCAACATTGCGCGCATGAACGCGATCGCGTCGCGCCTGGGGGTCGACCTGCGGCCGCATGTGAAGACCGCCAAATGCACGCAGATCGCGCGGCGCATCTTCGGTGGCGCGACCGGCCCGGTCACCGTGTCGACGCTGCGCGAGGCAGAGCATTTTGTCGCCGATGGTTTTCGCGATCTGCTCTACGCTGTGAGCATCGTGCCGTCGAAGCTCGCCCGTGCCGCGGCGCTGGTCAGGGCCGGCGCAAACTTGCAGATCATCGTCGACGACGGCGCGACGTCCGCTGACATCGCCGTGGCGGCGCAACGCGAAGACGTGACATTCGACGTGCTGGTCGAGATCGACGCGGACGGTCATCGCGCCGGCCTGCGTCCGCACGATGTGCGCATCGTCGAGATCGCGCGCGGGCTCGAGGCCGCATCGCATCTGCGCTCTAGCGGCGTCATGACGCATGCGGGCGGTTCGTACGCCTGTGTCGGCGCGGACGCGCTGCGCCGGCATGCGGAACTCGAATGCGCGGCGGTGGTGCAGGCTGCGGCGCAGTTGCGCGCTGCCGGCCTCGGCTGCGCGCGCGTCAGCGTCGGCTCGACGCCGAGCGTGAGCTTTGCCGAGGACTTGAGCGGCGTTACCGAGGCACGCGTCGGCGTCTACGTGTTCAATGATCTGGTGCAGAGCAACCTCGGCGTCTGCACGTTGGACGATATCGCACTGTCGGTACTCGCCACGGTGATCAGCCACAAGCGCGACACCGGCCGCGTCATCATCGATGCCGGCGGTCTGGCCTTGTCGAAGGACCACGGCACGGCAGGCCAGGCCATCGACTACGGCTACGGCCAGGTCTGTGATATCCACGGACAGCCGCTGGCAGATCTGCGCGTCGTCGAAGTGAACCAGGAGCATGGTCTGATCGCACCGCGCGACGCGTCGGCGTCGGCTGCCATGTTCACCGCGCTGCCGATCGGCAGCCGCGTGCGCGTATTGCCGAATCACGCCTGCATGACGGCGGCGGCCTACGACACCTATCACGTCGATGACGGTGCGGCGCTGCAGCGCTGGCCGCGCTGCAACGGCTGGTAGCACAGCTCTCAGCCCGGACGCTCGATATGCGCGGCATAGCAGCCGCGCGTCGCGTAGTGGGCCTGGATATACGCTGTGGCCGGATCGGCGAGCAGGCGGCGTACCGCCTCGGCGATGTCGTCGCCACGGGCGAGTTCCGCCACGTGGATCAGGTGCTGCGCATCGAAGGCGCGCAGTGACAGGACGCGTCGATGCAGCACCTCGGGAATCTCGTCAATCGCGTCGTACGCCGACAGCGCGCCCTCACGGACGAAGATCGCATGGCTCGCGCGGTACGGCGTGTCGGCCGGCTGGTGCACATGATTGAGCAGCAGCAGGCTTTCGCCGGGCTGTGCGTCGCGCAGTTCGATGCGATCGGGAAAGCCCGGCGTGCGGTCCGCGACACAGCGCTGCGCGCCGTGCGCGCGCAACGCCGTGTCGGACAGGCCGAACAGGTGACTGAAAGGTTCGGGCGACAGGCCGCGCACGCGGAACGACATGGAGTGATCTCCGGCAGGAAGGATGCGGCGCAGGATGCGCGGACCTGCTTCAGGCCGCTATCCGGATCCTGCGCCGCATCGTTCATTCGGCCTGCGCGAGCTGCCGCAGACGTGCGTGCAGATCGAGGACCAGTGCGTGTTCAGACGGGTCCGGCACTTCGTTGGCGCTGGCGGCGGCGAGCAGGCGCCGCAAGCGGCGACTCGCCCCGGTCGCGGCTCGCCGCGGTCGGCGTTCGGTCGGCGGAACGATGAAGCTGGTAAAAGTGAACAAAGAAAGCGGCTGGTTCGACATGGGCATGTTCTCACGAGACTGAAAGAGGAATCCGGCCCGGAACGCGCACGCGGCCGCGGCCCGCCAGGGAACGGGACGGCATGAAGGCGTGGTGTCCGGTATCGTCGCGGTCGCTGCGGCTACGGAGCCGGCGGGACGACGTCAGGCAGTATGCCGCGGGGCTATCTCACGGACTGCGATGAGCGGGTGAGGCAGGTAGGATGCAGGACATGCGCGACACGATTGCCGCAGCGCGGTTTCGCGCTGCGGCTGTCGTCAACACGGGCCGGCTCAGGCTGCGTGCGGGACGGTCGCTCGCGCGCCCAGCAGCAGGTCGCTCGCGCGCTCGGCGATCATGACGGTCGGCGCGTTGGTATTGCCGCCGGGCAGCACCGGCATCACCGAGGCGTCGACGACGCGCAGCGCCTCGACGCCGCGCACGCGCAGCTCGCTGTCGACGACGGCATCGGCGTCGTTGCCCATGCGACAGGTGCCGATCGGGTGGTAGATGGATTCGGCCTTGCGCCGGATGAACGCGGCGAAATCCGCATCGCTGAGGATTGCCGCGCCTGGGTGGAGCTCCTCGCCGCGATAGGCGTCGAAGGCCGGCTGCCGCAGGATCTCGCGCGACAGGCGCGCGGCTTCGATCAGCATGCGCAGGTCGAAGCCGTCGGCATCGCTCAGATAGTTCGCGTGGATCGCGACCTTCTCCGCCGGGTCGGCCGAGCGCAGCGCGAGATGACCGCGGCTCTTTGGCCGCAGCGCGCAGGCGTGCAGGGTATAGCCGAAGCCGGGAAGCCGGTTGCGGCCGTGATCGTCGAGCAGCGCCGGTACGAAGTGGAACTGCAGGTCGCAGCGCTCGTCCGGCGCCAGGCGTGAGCGCGCGAAGCCGCCGGCCTCGGCGATGTTGGAGGTGCCGATGCCGCGCCGGCGCAGCAGGAACTCCAGCGCGATGGCGACATCGTTGGTCTTGTCGTAGGTGATCGGCTGGGTGCAGCGCGTCAGCGTGCAGATGTCGAGATGATCCTGCAGGTTCGCGCCGACGCGGGCGTTGTCGGCTTCCACGCGGATGCCGTGCTGGCGCAGCTGCCCGGGCGGGCCGATGCCCGACAGCATGAGCAGCTGCGGTGAATTCAGCGCGCCGCCGCTGAGGATCACCTGACCGCCCTCGGCGCGCTGCGTGCGGCCATGGCGGCGGTATTCCACGCCGACCGCGCGGCCGTTGCTGAGCAGTACGCGTCCGGTCGTGGCGCGCGTGATCACCGTAAGGTTGGCGCGTGCGCGCGCCGGACGCAGGTAGCCCTGCGCGGTGGAGCAGCGCGCGCCGTTCTTCTGCGTGACCTGGTAGTAGCCGAAGCCGCCCTGGTTCGGGCCGTTGAAATCGCTGCTCAGCGGATGGCCGGCCGATGCGGCCGCGTCGATCGCGGCCTGCGACAGCGGGTTGTGATGGCGCAGGTTCGAGACGGACAGCGGACCGTCGCCGCCGTGCAGACCGTCGGCGCCGCGCTCGTTGCCTTCGCTGCGGCGGAAGTAGGGCAGTACCGCGTCCCAGTTCCAGTTCGGATCGCCAGCGAGCTGCGCCCATTCATCGTAGTCGCGCGCATCGCCGCGGATGTAGCACATCGCGTTGATGGAACTGGAGCCGCCGAGCACCTTGCCGCGTGGCCACCACAGGCGCCGGCCGTCAAGCTGCGGCTCGGGTTCGGTGGAATAATCCCAATTGACGCCTTTCTTACCGACCAGCTTGGCCAGTCCCGCCGGCATGTGGATGAACGGATGCCAGTCGCTGCCGCCGGCTTCGAGCAGCAGCACGCGATGGTTCGGATTGGCGCTGAGCCGGTTGGCCAGAACGCAGCCGGCCGATCCGGCGCCGACGATGATGAAGTCGTAGGTCATTTCCTGCTGCCCGGGGAGGACCGCGCGAGGCTAGGTGGCGGGGGTAGAGCAGATGCTCCATCGCAGTGCAGCATCGGGGGTTGGTACACTCGCACTGTTCTCCAGGGAAATCCCGCGATGTTGGGTTCGTCGGTTGCGCTACGCGGCCTATTGTCGCGTCTGCTTATTGTTTTCGCATTTTTTGCAGCTACAGCGCAGGTTCGGGCACAGGTTCCGGCGCCTCTACCTGCTCCCCGCCTGGACCTCACTGTCGCAGGCGAGATCAGCTCGGTCGCGGCTCAGGCCGACGGCGGACTCATCCTGGTTGGAACATTCACATCTATCAATGGAACTCCGCGCGACGGTATCGCCCGGTTGACCGCAGGTGGATCGCTCGATCCGCTGTGGTATCCGCGCGTACGCTGGACAAACCGGGAGTACGCGACTCAGCGCGTCCATGCTTTGCCTGATGGCAGCGTATTGCTGTTCGGCGAGTTCGATCGCATCAACGGCCAGTTTTCGTTAGGTTGCGGCGAGAAGCTGTCGGCCGATCCGTCGCCCGTCGTCATTACGTCCTGGCGATTGAACGTGAGCTGCCTGTCGGGCCCCCTGGCTTTCGACGAAGAAGGCTGGGTCTATTTTCTTGGTGCGGGTGTTGTTCGTCGCGCACGGACTGATACAGGCGAACACGATCCGAGTTGGGGCTATCAATTTTTCGGCGCCGGGATCCTCTATGACGGCAATGGTGGCCTGATTTTGTACGACGGGACGTTCCTGACGCGTGTGTCGCTGGCGACGGCCAAGCTTGTCTGGCAGATTCCGTTGTCCGATTGGAGCGGCGCTCTCGTCGGCGGCGGGGCCGCCGCCACATCGGACGAAATTTACCTGGCCTTCGCATCCGGCTACGTAGAAAAACGGTCATTGACGACCGGCGTCAGCGCGCCTGGATGGCCAAAACCAGTTTCGAATAATCCGTGGGCGTTCGTGCTGGGTGACGACGATACGTTGTATCTCGCTGGTGTCGGCTGGGCAAAGGCGGTTTCAGGCACGACTGGCGAGACGCTTGCCAATTGGAAAATCGAAGGCATTCGACGGTGGGTGCGCGCAATCGAACGTCGCAATAACGGTCGCATGATCGTCGCCGGCAATTTCGCGCGGGTCGGTACGACGCCGGCGCTCGGTCTTGCAGAACTGGCTTCGCCGACGAGTCTGCCGGTCGCTCTTGCTGCTGCCGAAAACCGCGCCTATGCCGAGCGCATCGTGCGCCAGCCCGACGGCCACCTGATCGTCTCGGGACAGTTCGACCGCGTGGATGGGATAGAACGGCAGCGCCTCTTGCGTCTGTTGCCGGACGGCACACTGGATTCGACGTGGGCGCCGCGCGTCGATGAGTGGATCCGACAGATGACCCTCGATAGCCAGGGTGATCTCTATCTGGTCGGAAATTTCGAGTACATCGACGGTCACGAAGTCGAGAAGGGACTCGCGAAAATCGACGGCAAGAGCGGTAGTGTCGTATCCGACTGGCTGCCGTGGCTCGGTGGCGAGATACCGTCAGCAGTCGCGGTCGACTCGGCGGATCGTGTATATGTATCCACGTTTTACCGTTCCACGCGGCCGGCCTATCGCCTTCTTCCGGATGGCAGCACCGATCCGGGATGGAATCCATCCGCACCGCAGATGCTGACCTATGGGCTTCAGCGAATCGACGGTCATGTCTATGCATTGGGCATTGATACCCAGGATCGCCGGGTCATGCATCGAGTATCGGTGTCGACCGGTGTGGTCGATCCCGACTGGCAGTTGTTCCTGGCTTCGCAAAACGATGAATGGGCGCTCACGCAAATGCCGGACGGCGATCTGCTCATCGGCGGTAGCTTTGACAGTATCAACGGAGTGCCACGCAGTCGCCTCGCGCGCGTCTCGGCGACTGCGCCAGTCCTTATCCGCGACTGGAATCCGGCGCCTGACGCGAGCGTCTCAGCATTCGGTACAACTACGACGGGCCGCCTGTTCGTCGGCGGCGCATTCAAGACGATCGGCGGCAAGGCACGAAATGGTGTGGCCGAGCTGGATCCTGCCGACGGCATCGTGCTTGACCGCTGGGTCGCGCCGTCAGGCGGCGGTCGCATGGCAGTGGCCGACGATCGCGTCTACTTCGTCTGGGGCCTGCGCGGCGTCATCGCCTATCCGCTCGACATCGGCGACACGATTTTCGCGACGCCCTTCGACTGAAGCCCGGCACGCGTCAGTCGAGCACCTCAACCGCATCGCCGACGCGGATCGTGCCACTGCCGCGCGCGATGAGGTTCTGGCCGAAGGTCACGCCGGCTGGCGAGCGGCGGTACGTCGTCAGCGTCTTCAGTGGCTCGCCATCGGCGTTGCGTTCGCCGCGTTCCGGATCGACTGTCGTGAAGATGCAGCGCGTGCAGGGCTTGACCAGCTCGAATTCGACGCTACCGATGCGGATGCGCTTCCAGTCGTCCTCGGCATGCGGCAGCGTGCCTTCGACGACGAAGTTAGGGCGGAAGCGCAGCATCGACACCGGTTCACTCAGGCGCTGGTTGAGCGCGTCGAGCGCGGCGCTGGAGATCAGTAGTTGCGGATAGCCGTCGGCGAAGCTGACTTCGTCGCCTGGGCGGCCGAATTCGGGATTGACGCTGCGATGCGCGATGTCGTCCATGTGGACGAGGTGCAGTTCGGTTCCGAGAAAGCGGCTGACCCAGTCGCCAGCGGCGGCGTCGGTCTGCGCCGCGTCCACCTGCGAGCGCCAGATCTCGACGCTTCGCCGCGGCGCGGCGGACGTGGGCACTGCAATCTCGATCGTCGGCATGCCGGGTGCTTCGAGGCGCAGGCCCTGCGCGAGCGGCGTGGCACGGATCAGCGGCATTCGTGCGTAAAGACGCCCGGTCACGAATTTGCCAGCCGTGTCGACGACGAGCCAGCGGCGGTCGTCGGCAAGGCCGCGCGCCTCGACTTGCGCCGAGGGCGGCGTCAGTGCCGCACAGGATTTGACCGGATAGACGTGGAGTGCGGCGAGCGTCGGATTCATGCGGCCGATTCTATGCCGGGCGTCCCGCCGCGTGCGATGGCCGTCGGCAACGCATGCTAGGCTTGCGCCGCCCGACCGCCGGCAACGGAACGCGCGTTTGCTCGATACGCTGAAAAACTATCTGCGCGAGACCGTCAGGCCTCACGAACAGTCTGCCCTGTTCGTGGCGGCGGCTTATTTCTTCGTACTGCTTGCCGCCTATTACATCATCCGGCCGGTGCGCGAGCAGTTCTCCGCCGCCGTGGGCTCGACCCAGCTGTGGGTCTTCTATCTGGCGGTGTTCGTAACCACGCTCGTGCTGACGCCCGTGTTCGGCGCACTGACCTCGCGGCTACGGCGCGGCGTGTTCATCCCGGCGGTCTATGCGTTCTTCCTGCTCTGTGCGATCGGGTTCATTCCGCTGTTCAACCTGCAGCAGCAGATTGGCGCGAAAGTGCTGGGTACGATCTTCTTCGTCTGGGTCAGCGTGTTCAACCTGCTCGTCGTCGCGCTGTTCTGGAGCTTCATGTCGGACATCTTCGACCGCGTCCAGGCGCGGCGGCTGTTTCCACTGATCGGAATCGGCGGTGCGCTCGGTGCGATCGCCGGGCCGGCCATGACGAAGGCGCTCGTGTTCGTCGTCGGCGTGCAGGGACTGCTGGTCGTCTCGGCGCTGCTGCTCGGCCTGTGCATCGGCTGCGTCTACTGGCTGCTCGGCTGGGCGCGGCGACATCCCGTAGCGGGCGAGCCGGACCGCGACCAGCGTGTCATCGGCGGCAGCGTCATCGCCGGCGCGATAGAGACGATGCGTTCGCCGTTCCTGCGACGGGTCGCGCTGCTGATGCTGCTGGGCGACTGCGTAGGCACGTTCGTGTACGCCTTCCTGTCCGACTACAACGGTGCGATGTTCGCGACGCAGGAGGCCCGGATCGGCTTTTCCTCCAGCCTGGATCTCGCGACCAATGTCCTGCAGATACTTTTCCAGCTGTTCCTCACGCGCGAAATCCTGACCCGGCTCGGCCCAACCGCGGCGCTGGTCCTCGACGGCGTGGTCAAGGCGGTGATGCTGCTCGGCTTCGCGCTGCTCGGCGGCGGCTGGATCATCGCCGTCGCGATCGTCACGCGGGCCAGCGCCTATGGCATCTTCAAGCCGGCGGCGGACTCGCTGTACACCGAGGTCGATGCGGAGACGCGCTACAAGGCCAAGAATTTCATCGACACGGCAGTCTGGCGTTTCGGCGACCTCGCCGTGACCAGCGGCATCAACCTGCTGCGCGGCCTCAGCGTGGCTACGTCCGGACTGGCGCTGATCACGGTGGCGGCCGGCATCGCGTCGGCCTGGGTCGGATCGCGCATGCGCCCGCCGGCGGCGCCCACGGCGAACGGATAGCACCGGTACCGTCGCAAGCCCAGGCGCCAGTTCGTACCACGTCGGTGCGCGCACTGTGCCGAACCCCGTAGACTCGGCGCCGTCGTTGCAGCAGTCCCTTCGTCGCGATCATGGAGCCGGTCATGCGTCGAGTTCTTCGTCTGTTCGTGCTGCTGTCCCTTGCGGTCATTCCATTCGCTCACGCGCAGACGCCGGCTGCCGCGGCCGATCCGATTCCGGTCGTGCTGCGCGACTGGCGAGGTTGGGTGCTAAAGGATCTCGAATACCGCGCCTGCCCGCTGATCGCGGGCGCTGCGGCCGACGGTCCTGACGATTTCGTCTGCGCCTGGCCGGGCCGCCTGGCGCTGGATGCCGATGCGAACGGCGCTCGTTTCGCGCAGCCGTGGCGCGTCGATGCGCCAAGCTGGGTCAGTCTCCCCGGCGATGCCGAGGACTGGCCGCAGGACGTGACCGTGAATGGGCAGGCCGCACCGGTACTGAACCGCGGCGGTGAACCGCAGTTGCGCCTGGGTCCCGGCAGCTATCGCATCGAGGGACGCATCCCCTGGGTGCGCAGGCCGCAGCAATTGCGCGTGCCGCCGAGCGTCGCCCTGGTCGACCTGCGCGTCGACGGTAAGGGCGTGCTGCCGCTGGAGCGCAGCGGCGAGCAGCTGACGCTCGGCCGCGGCGAAGCGGTCGAGCCGGAAGCCGATGCGATCGTGATCGAGGCCTTCCGCAAGCTGACCGACGACGTGCCGGCGCGACTCGAAACACGCCTGCGGCTGCATGTCTCCGGCCAGGCGCGCGAGGAAAGCGTCGGTCCGGTACTGCCGCAGGGCTTCGTGCCGCTGGCGCTGAGCGGCGGCCTGACCGCACGCCTCGGCAACGACGGGCGTCTGCACATTCAGGTGCAGCCGGGCGACTGGGATCTGCAACTGCAGGCGCGCGCGACGGCGCCGCTGGCCAAGGTCGCCGCGCCGGCGATCGATGCACCCTGGCCCGAACAGGAAATCTGGAGTTTCGAAGCGCAGAGCTGGCTGCGCGTCAGCGGCGCGAGCGGCGAGCAGCCGATCGATCCGGCCCAGGCCGGCGTGCCCGAGGACTGGCGTGGACTGCCGGCCTTCGCGCTCTCGCCCGAGGGCGTGCTGAGCATCGACGAGCGGTCGCGCGGCCTGTCCGGCGAAGATGCGAACCGCCTGACGCTGCAGCGCGAGGTCTGGCTTCAGTTCGACGGCAGCGCCCTGTACGCGAAGGACCGCATCGGCGGCACCATGCACCGCGACTGGCGCCTGGATATGGCCGCGCCGTACGTGCTCGAGCGCGCCGACAGCCGCGGCGAAGGACTGCTCGTGACCAAGGCCGCGGACGGCGCGACTGGCGTGGAACTGCGCGAGGCCGTGGTCAATCTCGCCGCCGGCGTGCGCGTGGCGCGCGACGGTGCGCTGCCGATCGCGGGCTGGCGTCAATCCTTCGACAGCATCGCGTGGACCTTGCACCTGCCGTACAGCTACCGCCTGCTCGCCGCGCCCGGTGCCGACCGCGCCGACGGCAGCTGGGTATCGCGATGGACGCTGCTCGACGTGTTCCTCGTCGCGATCACGGCGCTGCTCGCGGCGCGGCTGCTCGGCTGGCTGACCGGCGCATTTGCGCTGGGCTATCTCGTGCTCGGCTACCACGAAGCGGGTTCGCCGCTGTGGACGCTGCTGATCGTGGTCGCGCTCGGCCTGATCCACAAGGCACTGCCGCTGGGCCGCTTGCGCAGCGGCGTGCGATTCACGGCGATGGCTGTTGGTCTGCTGCTCGCGCTGCTGTCGCTGCCATTCGTGGCGGCACAGGTGCGCTATGCGCTGTATCCGCAGCTGGAGACCGGGTATGGCAGCGCCTGGGACGTTTCCAGCAATGTCGCTTTTTCGCCGCCGTCCGGGATGAGCCGCGAGGAAGCCGCAGCGGTGCAGGCAGAGCCGATGCAGCAGCCCGTACCCGCGGCGCCGCCGCCGCCCGCGGCGGAAATGCAGCGCAACGATTACGCCGTGCTCGGCGGCGCGCAGTCCAACAAGGGTCTCGCCGACTACGCGACACGCAGCAAGTCGCGCGCACGCCAGGACCAGAACAACGCGGTGCAGCGCTACGCGCAGAACACCGTGATTCAGGCCGGCCGCGGCGAGCCGTCGTGGAGCTACGGTCGTGTCTATCAGCTGTGGTGGAGTGGTCCGGTGCTCGCCGACCAGGACGTGCGCCTGTTGATTTCGCCGCCGTGGCTGACCCGCCTGCTGCGCGTGCTGATGCTTGGCCTGCTTGTGGGGATGCTGGCCGCCCTGGCGCGGCGACTCTACGCCGCACATCGCGACGACACGAATGCCCGCGCCGCACCAATGGCGGCCGGCGTGGCTGGCTGGTTGCTGGCGCTCGCGCTCGCCGCACCCGTTGCGCCGCTGCGTGCGCAGGAAACCCCGTCCAGTGCGCGCGCCGGCTTGCCCGATGCGGCACTGCTGGCGGAGTTGCGCCAGCGTCTCGTCGAAGCGCCGGCCTGCGCGCCGGATTGCGCACGGCTCGCGCGTACCGAGCTGACGGTTGCGGGCGATACGCTGCAGGCGGCGCTGGACGTGCATGCGGGCGAGCGCGTCGCGGTGCCGCTGCCGGTCGTCGACGGCAGCGTCGTGCTGGACGAAGTGCGCGTGGACGGCGTCGTCGCCGAAACCGTCGTGCGCCACGACGAGCAGGACTGGCTCGCCGTGCCGCGCGGCGTGCACCGCATCGCGCTGAACTACCGCATCGTCGACTCCGATCACGTGGCGCTGAAGTTCGTGCTCGCGCCGGCCGAGATGCGCCTGAGCCTCAACGGCTGGCAGGCGGTCGGTGTCAGCGACAACCGCCTGCTCGGCGACACCGTGACGCTGTCGCGCGAACGCACGGCCGCTTCGGCGCCGGCGCGCGGCGGTGCGCAGCAGTTTCCTCCTTACGTGCAGGTCGAACGTAGCCTGGCCTTTGACCTGGAATGGCGCGTGCTGACCACGGTGCGGCGGCTTGCGCCAGCCGAAGGCGGCTTCTCGGTGCGCGTGCCACTGCTCGATGGCGAGCAGGTCATGAGCTCGGACACGAAGATCGAAAGCGGTCAGGTGCTCGTGTCCTTCGGCGCCGACGAGAACGAAGTCAGCTGGGACAGCACGCTCGCGCGGCGCGAGGCAGTGGAACTCGTTGCGCCGGCGCTGGACCAGCGTGCCGAAGTCTGGAGCGTCGTGCTGAGCCCGACCTGGCATGCGGATTTCAGCGGCGTGCCCGAAGCGCGCCAGCGTCCGCAGGAGCAGCAGTGGGTGCACGAGTTCCATCCGCTGCCCGAGGAGAAACTTCGCATCGCGCTGTCGCGGCCCGAAGCCGTGGCGGGCAAGAGCATCGCGATCGACGACGTGCAGGTGACCACGGCGGCGAGCAAGCGCGCGCTCGATACGACGCTCGACATTTCGCTGCGCAGCACCCAGGGCGGCGAGCACACCATCATCTTGCCGGCGGGCGCCGAAGTGCTGTCGGTCGAGCAGAACGGCGTGTCGATCAACCTGCGCCCGCGCGACAACAAGCTCAGCCTGCCAGTCACGCCGGGCAGCAAGCGTTACAAGGTGACCGTGCGACAGGCGCAGGAACTCGGTTTCAGCGCGAGGACGCCGGCCTTCGATCTCGGGCTGCCGTCGGCCAATCTGCAGATCAATCTCAATCTTCCGGCGAACCGCTGGGTGCTGTTCACGCATGGCCCCGCGGTCGGCCCGGCGGTGCTGTACTGGGGCGAGCTGATCGTGATGATCCTGCTGGCCTGGGCGCTGAGCCGGCTGCGCAGGACGCCGCTGAAGCTGTGGCAATGGTTGCTGCTCGGGTTCGGCTTCTCCACCGCGTCGTGGTTCGCCCTGCTCGTCGTCGTGGCCTGGCTGTTTGCACTCGACTGGCGCGAGCGCTGGAGCACGACATCGACCGTGTGGTTCAACCTCGTGCAGGTAGGTCTCGCGCTGCTCAGTGTGCCGGTGATGCTATGCCTCATCGGCGCGGTCTATGCGGGCCTGCTCGGCGATCCGGACATGAGCGTGACCGGCAACTGGTCGAGCGCGCGCAACCTGCGCTGGTTCGCCGACCAGAGCCCCGCGCTGCTGCCGCAGGCCGGCGCGCTGACCTTGCCGATCTGGCTGCACAAGGTGGCCATGCTGGCCTGGGCACTGTGGCTCGCATCGGCCCTGGTCGGCTGGCTGCGCTGGGCGTTCGCGGCCTGGACGCGCGGCGGCTACTGGCGCCGTGACGCACGCGTACGGGTCAAGCTGCCCGATCCGCCGCCGCCGCCCGCCGCATGACCGACTGGGTTCGGGGCGGCCAGACGGGTCTCGCACTGCCGTGGTGATACGCGTGCGCGAGACCCTTGCCGCCGCCGCCCAGGCGCTGGCCGGCGACGAGGCGAGGCTCGAGGCGGAAGTGCTGCTGCTGCATGTGCTCGGCCAGCCGCGAGCCTGGCTCTACGCCCATGCGGACGATGAATTGCCGTTGGCGCTGCACGAGGCGTTCGCACCCCCCGGGCCGCGCCCCCGGGTGGGTGCGGGGCGCCGCCCCCCCCCCGCCGGCCGCGCCCCCCCCCCGGGGGGCCGCCCCCCCCGGGGGGGGCGCCGCCCCGGCGCCCCCCCCCCCCCCCCCCCCCCCCCCGCCGTGTCGGCGAGCCCGTGGCCTATCTGACCGGCACGCGCGAGTTCTGGTCGCTGGCCCTGCGCGTGACCGGCGCGACCCTGATCCCGCGCGCCGACACCGAGCGCCTGGTCGAACTCGCGCTGGAGCGGCTGCCGCCCGCCACGCCGTTGCGCGTGGCCGATCTCGGCACCGGCAGCGGCGCCATCGCCCTCGCGATCGCGTCGGAACGGCCGCAGGCCCGGGTGGTCGCCACGGATGCCAGTGCCGCGGCGCTGGACGTCGCGCGACAGAATGCAGAAATAAACAAAATACTTAATGTTGAATTCGCCGAGGGTAGCTGGCTCACGGCCGTGGCGCAGCAGCGCTTCGACCTGATCGTGTCCAATCCGCCGTACATCGCGGCTGACGATGCGCACCTGCAGCAGGGCGACCTGCGCTTCGAGCCGCATTCCGCGCTGGCCGCCGGTGCCGATGGCCTCGACGATATCCGCCGCATCGTCGCCGCGGCCGGCCCCCATCTGCACGACGGTGCCTGGCTGCTGCTCGAGCACGGATTCGATCAGGGTGGTGCGGTACGCGCGCTGCTCGAGGGGGCGGGCTTTGCGAACGTCGCCACCTGGCAGGATCTGGGCGGCCTCGACCGGGTCAGCGGCGGGCGTTGGAACGCCTGAAGTGTGATGCAGTTGGCGATTCCTGTGTCGATTGCTTCAACTGCCAACTGGATCACGCCTCACGGACAAGGCGCTTGGGAATCCGGAACATACGCTCCAGGCCACATGGCTGGTGTGGCCCCCGCCGCGGAGCGATTTCTGGCTCCAGTGCACAGCGACTGTCGTGAGGCAGCCGTGGCGGGACCCTCGGCAGGCCGACCTCGGTCGCCGCCAACGGAACGTGCTCAACCGCCCCCGCCTCGCGCGGGGGTTTTTTTCGTACCGCTTTTGTTCGCGGGGCTGCGCTGTCCGTCCGAAGTCCAGCGCCTGGACGAATCACTCCTTCGCGCCGGTCCGGCGGGAGACGCGAAGCGCCTCGCCGGGGAAATGCTCAGCCGGCGCTGCGCAGCGGTGCCGGCTGTACCGGCAGCAGCGCGGCGAATCGCTGGCGTATCGCACGGCGGATGCCGTCGGTATCGATGCCGCTCTGGGCGAGCAGGTCGTCGCGGCTGGCGTGATCGAGGAAGGTATCCGGTAGCCCCAGGTGCAGCAGCGGCTTGACCAGCCCTTCGGCGGCGAAGAACTCTGCCACGGCCGAGCCGGCGCCGCCTTGAACGGCGTTGTCCTCGACGGTGACGAAAGCGTCGTGGGTGCGTGCGAGCTGGCGCAGCAGGTCCTGGTCCAGCGGCTTGACGAAACGCATGTTGACCAGGGTCGCGTCGATCTCGCGGGCGACGGTTTCGGCTGCGGCGAGGGTGCTGCCGAATGCGAGCACTGCCAGGCCGTGGCCTTCGCGTCGCAACTCGGCCTTGCCGATCGGCAGTGCGGTGAGTTCGGGATCGAGCGCGCGGCCGGGACCGGTGCCGCGCGGGTAGCGCACAGCGGCGGGACCCGCATGACGGAAGCCGGTCGTCAGCATCTGGCGGCACTCGTTTTCGTCGGCCGGCGCCATCACGACCATGTTCGGAATGCAGCGCAGAAAGGACAGGTCGAAACTGCCCGCATGCGTCGCGCCGTCGGGACCGACAACGCCGGCGCGGTCGATCGCAAAGGTCACGTCGAGATTCTGTATCGCGACATCGTGGATCAACTGGTCATAGGCGCGCTGCAGGAAGGTCGAATAGATCGCAACGACGGGCTTGGCGCCTTCGCAGGCCATGCCTGCGGCCAGCGTGACCGCATGCTGTTCCGCGATCGCGACGTCGAAATAGCGTTGCGGATATTCCTGCGAGAAACGCACGAGGCCCGAACCTTCGCGCATCGCCGGCGTGATGCCGTAGAGGCGATCGTCGGCGGCTGCCATGTCGCAGAGCCAGTCGCTGAAAACGTCGGTATAGGTCGGCTTGCCGGGCGCTTTCTTGACCAGTCCCTTGACCGGGTCGAATGGGCCCACGGCGTGGTATTCGATCTGCTCCGACTCGGCCGGTGCGTAGCCCTTGCCCTTGGTCGTGACGACGTGCAGTAGCTGCGGGCCCTTGAGTTCCTTGACCGTACGCAGCGCGTGCAGCAGGGCCGGCAGATCGTGTCCGTCGATCGGGCCGGTGTAATGGAAGCCCAGTTCCTCGAACAGCGTCGATGGCACGAACATGCCCTTGGCATGTTCTTCCCAGCGGCGGAAGAAGCGCCAGATGAACGAGCCGCGCGGCATCGCCGCCTTGGCCCGGTCGCGCAGCTGGTTCAGGCGTCGGCTCGACAGCAGCCGGGCGAGCATCTTGCTCATCGCGCCGACGTTTTCGCTGATCGACATGCCGTTGTCGTTGAGCACCACGAGCATGTCAGGCTCGACATCGCCGCCGTGGTTCAGCGCCTCGAAGGCCATGCCCGCGGTGGCCGCGCCATCGCCGATCACAGCGACCACCTTGCGCGCCTCACCTTTGCGCTGCGCCGCGACGGCCATGCCCAGCGCGGCGGAGATCGAGGTGGAGGAGTGGCCGACGCCGAAGGTGTCGTACTCGCTTTCCTCACGCCGCGGAAACGGCGCGAGGCCGTCTTTCTTCTTGACTGTCGTGATCCGGTCACGACGGCCAGTCAGGATCTTGTGCGGATAGCATTGATGACCGACGTCCCAGACCAGCCGGTCATGCGGTGTATCGAACAGATAGTGCAGCGCGACGGTAAGCTCGATGACGCCAAGGCCGGCGCCGAAATGACCGCCCGAACTCGCCACGGATTCGACGAGATAGGCCCGCAGCTCCTGCGACACGGCGGGCAGATCCGCATCGCCGAGCTGGCGCAATGCGGCGGGAGTGTCGAGCTTGGCGAGGAGCGGGTAGCGCTCAGAATCGATCATTTGCAGGCAAATCCGGACGGCAGGCCGCTATTTTCGGCGAGGGTTGTTGCCGGGGCAAGGAAACAAACTTGCAAAACAAGGGCAAACCCTGTGGCACGGTGCCGCAAGCGATAGCCGTGATCGCGTATTTCACGCGCCCGATACGGAGCGCGCCGCCACCGGCCGCGCACCGCGAACGCAAAAGATCAAGGAGTCAGCAAGCATCGGATAGCGCGACGCGCGGGAAAAAACTCAGCTCGCGCGACGGTGCTTGGGCAGGTGCCCAACCAGGAATTGCATCTGGTCGACCAGGATATTGCGGTTCGACAGGATCAGGTGCTCCACCCAGCTTGGCCGGTACGGCACTGCCATGAGCGGCATCCCGGCCTGCTGCGGCGTGCGGCTGCCCTTGCGGACATTGCAGTGCAGGCAGGCGCTGACCACGTTTTCCCACTCGTCCTGGCCGCGCTTGGACAGCGGTAGCACATGGTCGCGCGTCAGTTGGGTCTTGTGGAAATGCTGGCCGCAGTAGAGGCATAGATGCCGGTCGCGTGCGAACAGGGCGGTGTTGGTCAGCGCGGGTGCCGGTTCGTAGCTGCCGGGCCGGGCGTGGCCGCGGCTGGCGACGATGGGATGCAGTTCGATCTGGCTCTGCAGGCCCGAGTCGCGGTTCATGCCGCCATGGATGGTCAGGCAGGGGTCGCCGAGGGTCCAGGCGACCGCGCCGCGCACGTAGAGGCAAACGGCGTCCTGCCAGCTCATCCAGTCCAGGATGCGACCGGTCGAATCCAACGACAGCACGCGCGTCGAATGGATGTCATTCCGTGTACGGATAGCCCCGAGCATTCAGTCCTCCGTTTGCGCCTACCGCGAAACGGGCATTCCTGCCGTCGTAACTCCCTGATTGCGCGGGGAGCATAACGGAATTCACGGAGGATGGGGCACCGCACGCGCCGGCACGCGGTGCCCGGCACCGAATCGGGCTACTGCAGCGGAATCGTGGGCGGCACGGTGCCCGGCGATCCGTTTCCGACGTTGCGGTTGTCGCCGAAAGACTGGATCACGCCGCCGAGGAACGGTTGAAATCCGACGGCATTGTTGAGCGAGGCCGAGCGAGAAAGCGTGATCTGCGAGCCGGTGTTGAACGAGCTGAAGCCGGCTCCGCCGTTGTTGGTGGCCGTTGCATTGTCGGCAACCAGCGTAGCGCCGCTGCCGCCGTTCGCGCTGAAACCGGCGCCGCTATTGTTGGATGCCGTGGAATTGCTGACGGTGGCCTTGGCGCGCGCGTTGACCTGGAGCCCGACCGAGTTGCCGTTGAGGTCGACGTCGTTGACGGTCGCGGTGACGGCGCCGGTCGCGCCCGGAGTCAGGACGATGCCGCCGCCGGCAGCGGAGAACACGCGGCTTTCGTTCACGGCGAGTTTCAACGTCGTCGTCGCCGGTGCCGCGTCGATGCCTTTCTGCGTGACGCGGGCGATGTGGACGTCTTCGACCAGGACGCTGCCGGCCTGCAGTATTCGAATACCGTTGAGTCCCGTGTTCACGCCGTCGATGCTGACGTTGCGGATGACGACAGTGTCCGTGGTCGCTGCATTGATGATGATGCCGTTGGTACCGGCGGAGAGGATGGAGGCGTTGGTGCCGGTGCCGTCGATGGTGATCGACTTGGTGATGGTCACGGCGCCGTAACCGCCCGGATCGAGCGCGTTGATCACGCCCTGGGCTGCGGTCTTGGAGATCGCGCCGGCGAAGGTCTTGCAGGGCGCGGTACGGCTGCAGGGATTGGCATCATCGCCGACGCCGGATACCCAGGTGCGCGTGGCCTGCGCGTGGGCGCTGGCAGCGAACAGCGTGTACAGCAGTACGGCCGCGACGATATGGCGGATCAGAGAAATGGATTTCATGGAATTACCCCCGTGGATTTGCGTAATGGCTACACCGCGACGCGCGCGGACCGTTCCTACGCGTAAAGCGCACAAAGGACGCCAGAACTATTGCAAGCGGCCTGTAGCGAGCGGACCGGGCGCCTCCCGACCGGTTCCGGCGCCGATTGTATTCCTCGGCGTACGGTCAGGCGTGAGGGAATTGCGCAGTCTGGCGGCCTATTTGACCGGCTTGACCATGCGCAGGATTTCGACGCCGTAGCCCTTGCTCTCATAGAGGGAACGCGCGCGGGCATTGCCCTCGAACACGGCCAGGGTGACGTGGCGGCAGTGGTGGTCGTGGGCGAAGCGCTCGCTGTAGGCGAGCAGGGCGCTGCCCACACCCTTGCCTTCGTGATTCGGCGCGGTCGCCAGGTCCGAGATATGGCAGTTCTGCGCGCCGGTGAAGAAGTCGGTCATCAGTTGCAGGTGCAGGAAGCCGACCAGCGTGCCGTCGTCGTCCTCGGCCACGAACAGGTGCGAGCCGGCCGGCTGCTCACGCAGGTGGCGCGCGATGTCGCGGCGTATGCCCTCGGCCGTCTCGCCGCGGCGGCGCCAGCGCGGCAGTTCGAAATCCACGAAACGCTCGACCAGTCCCAGGATGAAGTCATCGTCGCCCGCATCGGCCAGACGAATGTGGATGCCCGATTCTTGGTCCATGGTCGCGGTGTCGTAGTGAGTGAAGGGCCGGGTTGATGTTGCCGCAGCATGGCCGCGACGATGGCAAAGTAGCTGAACGCCGGGGCTCTGCGCCAGCCCCGGCCGGTATTGCCTGCGCCAGCGTGCCTGCCCTCAGCCGAACAATGCGTCCGGCATGGCCATGAGGCTTTCCGCACCGGCGCGGATCGCCGCGATATGCCCACGCGTGCGCGGCAGCAGGCGCGAGTAGTAGAAGCGCGCGGTAAGGCGTTTGGCCTGCTTGAATTCCGCGTTGTGGCTGGTCGAGGCATCCGCCGCGGCAACACTGCGCGCCCAGAAATAGGCCAGCGCGATGTATCCGGCATAGAACAGGTAGTCGACCGCGGCCGAGCCCAGCTCCTCCGCGTCGCCCATGGCCTTCTTGCCGATTTCCTGGGTCAGCCCGATCCATTCCTGGGTGAGCTCGGCCAGCGGCTTGATGAATTCGATCAGTTCCGCATTGGCCTGCTGTGCATGGCAGAACGTGCTGATTTCCTCGACGAAATGACGCAGGCCGGCGCCTTGCAGCTGCATGATCTTGCGGCCGAGCAGGTCGAGTGCCTGGATCTGGGTCGTGCCTTCGTAGATCGTCGTGATGCGCGCGTCGCGCATGAACTGCTCCATGCCCCATTCGGCGATGTAGCCGTGGCCGCCGAAGATCTGCATCGCGCAGTAGGTGCTTTCCTGCGCAGTTTCGGTCAGCAGCGCCTTGACGATCGGCGTGACGAAGCCGAGCAGTTCGTCGGCGCGCTGGCGCTCGGCCGCGTCTTCCGTGCGCTCGATGATGTCGACCAGCGTCGCTGCGTAGTAGCCGAGCACGCGGCCACCTTCGGCAAACGCTTTCTGGGTCAGCAGCATGCGCCGGATATCGGGGTGCACGATCAGCGGATCGGCAGGCTTGTCCGCGCGCTTCGGCCCGCTCAGCGAGCGCATCTGCAGGCGGTCGCGCGCATAGGCCAGCGAGTTCTGGTAAGCGCGTTCGGTCAGCGCCAGGCCCTGGTAGCCGACCGCGATGCGCGCGGTGTTCATCATGGTGAACATCGCGTTCAGGCCCTTGTTGGCCTGGCCGATCAGATAACCCTCGGCGCCGTCGAAATTCATCACGCAGGTCGACGAGGCCTTGATGCCCATCTTGTGCTCGATGGAGCCGCAGGCCAGCGCGTTGCGCTCGCCGACCGTGCCGTCACGCGCCACCTTGAACTTCGGCACGATGAACAGCGAGATGCCCTTGGTTCCCGGCGGCGCGTCCGGCAGGCGGGCCAGCACCAGATGCACGATGTTGTCGGTGAAGTCGTGTTCGCCGGCGGTGATGAAGATCTTCGTCCCGCTGACCCGGAAGGTGCCGTCGGCGGCGGGCTCCGCCTTGGTCTTGAGCAGGCCCAGATCAGTGCCGCAGTGCGGTTCGGTCAGGCACATGGTGCCGGTCCAGTGGCCCGAGACGATGGGCTTGAGGAAGACCTCGCGCTGCCACTCCTCGCCATGATGCTTGAGCGCCTCGGAGGCGCCGTGCGATAGCAGGGGGTAGTTGCCCCAGGACAGGTTGGCCGAGTCGATCATTTCCTTCACGACGGCGCCTATCGCCTCGGGCATGTGCTGCCCGCCGTACTGTTCCGGCGCGTTCAGCGCGGCCCAGCCGCCGTCACAGAACTGCGCATAGGCTTCCTTGAAGCCTTTGGGCGTGGTCACGACACCGCCGGCGAAGTGGCAGCCTTCCTGGTCTCCGCTATGGTTCAACGGCGCCAGCACCTGCTCGGTGAAGCGTGCCGCCTCGTCGAGCACGGCGTCGCAGACGTCCCGCGTCGCCGCGTCGCCGCCCGGCAGGCGGGCGAACAGGGCTTCAGCCCCCAGCACGTCGAACAGGACAAAGCGCATATCGGTCAGCGGGGCGGCGTACTTGCTCATGATTCTGCCTTTGGTATCAACGGTAGGTATTGGGCCTGCCCGGTACCGGCGACAGCCGGCTGGACTGACTCAGGGGGAATTTCTTCGAGGGCTCGCTGGTCTGGACGCCGCCGCGCAGCAGATAGCCGACGCTGCCGCTGCGGGCCGCCTCGGCCAGGCGGTCAGCGGCGTCGCGGCTCGGTGCCAGGGTCGCTTCGAACACGTCGGCCGACTCGCCCGGGATTTCCAGGTTCGGCCGCAGGAACAGCGCGCCCGCATTGCTGCCCTCGATCTCCAGCCCAGCCTCGAAGGTGTCGAAGCGCATCGGAACGGTACTGAAGTTGTGGATGCGCAGCTCGATCAACCAGCGTCCGTCGGCCTGCACGGCCAACTGCTGGATGCTGATCGTCGGCGGATTGATGCGACGGACCGGCTTGCCGCCGCCACAGGCGGCGAGCAGGGAAAGGGCGGCGAGAACGAGCGCGATGCGGACCAGGAACGACGACTTCATGGGCAACCTCAAACGATTGTTTGAATGTTAGCGTGGGGCTGGTGGCTGGAGCAAAGGGTGCTGCCGCCAGGGGACGTAGTTTGGCCGATCTGGCCGGGCCATGGCGGTGAGGAATGCCCGCACGCGCCGCCTGGAGCACGCTGATGCCGGCCTCGAGCATTGAAACGTTGCCGCCCCCGGATCCTTGCGTGGCGTTGTCAAACGTCCGCTAACCCACGGTTACACGGGGAAATGTTCGTTTCGTGCGCCAATTCTCATTCTTCATGCGCATGCCATGACCGAGGCGGCGGGCAACCGTCCTGGGACATCTTGGCCCTCGCCGCCGATGTGCCAGCTAGATGCTACTCAAGGGGGGAATGAAGCGAACACATTCAGACAGCTATGGGCAGCTTCGTTGCTGCTGTTGAGTACACCCGTGCTGGCCCAGTAGTGGTGCAGTACCGGTGGGGCTGTGCAGTTGAGCGACGGCGCGGCCGGACCGGCGGGAACGTATCCTTCGACGATTTCCGTATCGAATGCGGCAGCCAGCATCACAGATCTGAGCATTTCCACAAACGGCCTGACCCATGCGTTTCCCGATGACGTGGACCTGCTGCTCGTCGGTCCGGGTGGGCAGAAGATGATCATCCAGAGCGACGCGGGCGGCAGTACCGTTGCCTTGGGTATGAGCTACGTCCTCAGCGATGCAGGCGCCGGCGGTTTGCCGGACTCCGCGGAAATCGTCGCGGGCACCTACAGGCCCACGAGTCATGGTGGCGCGGTCGATACCTTTGCGGCGCCGGCGCCGGCCGGCCCGTACAGCGAACCCGCACCGATCGGCTCAGCGACATTCGCGTCGGTCTTCAACGGCACGAATCCCAACGGCACCTGGTCGCTGTACGTCATGGACGACGCCAACGTCGACGGTGGCCAGGTCCGCAACTGGTGCGTGCGCCTGGGCGCGCCGCTGAAAATCAGCGAATTCCGCGTGCGCGGTCCGAACGGCGCCAACGACGAGTACATCGAGATCCACAACGACAGCCCGACGCCAACGCTGGTGTCCAGTCCGACCTCGGCCGGCTTCGCGATCGCAGCCAGCAACGGTGTCGCGCGCTGCGTGATCACGAACGGAACCTTGATCCCGGCCAACGGCCATTTTCTCTGCGTGAATTCGGCCGGCTATTCGCTGGGGTCCTATCCTGCCGGCGCGGGCACCATAGCTTCGGGCAATGCGACCTATACCGCCGACATACCCGACAACGCAGGTATCGCAATCTTCAACACCTCGCTTCCCGCGTCGTTCTCGCTGACCACCCGCATCGATGCGGTCGGATCGACGAGCGAAGCCAACACCCTGTACAAGGAAGGCACCGGCTGTCCCGCGCTGACGCCCTTCTCCATCGACTACGCGTTTCATCGGGACCAGTGCGGCAAGAACGGCAGCATCACCCATTTCGCTGCCTGTCCCGACCAGGGCTTCGCGCGGGACCGCAACAACAACGCGCTGGACTTCGTGTTCGTCGACACCAACGGCACCAGCGCAGGCGCCGGCCAGCGGCTCGGTGCGCCGGGGCCGCAGAACCTCAGCGCCTCGGTCAGCGGCACCGCGAAGATCGTCAACGCGACGCTTGACAGCTGTGTGCAGGCAAGGGCTTTGCCGAACCTGTTCCGCGATTCCACCTCGACGCCGGCCCTCAACTCCACGTTTGGTCAGCTGAACATCCGTCGCACCATTACCAACAACACGACGGTGCCGCTGACGCGTCTGCGCTATCGCGTCGATGACATCAGCACGTTCCCCGCGCCCACCGGCGTCGCCGACCTGCGCCCGATCACCTCGCCCAACCTCAGTGTGACAGTGGACCGCCCGCCCGGTGGCAGCGGCACGAGCAGCACTACCGTGTTCGGCGCCACGCTCGAGCAGCCGCCTTCCCAGCCCAATGGAGGCGGTTTCAACTCGTCGTTCAACATCCCGCTCGCGGCCGACCTCGCGCCGGGCGCGTCCATCGACGTGAACTTCCGCTTCGGCCTGCAGCAGACCGGCGAATACAAGGTCGACCTCGTCCCCGAAGGCCTGCCCGTCGGCGGCGGCTACATGAACACCTTGCACCTTTCGGGCTGCACCGATGCGACGTGTACCGAACTGATTTTCCGCGCCGACACAGAGCTGTGAGGTAAGTCGTTCCGGTAGTGCATCGCAGCGGCGGGAGGCGCTGCGCTGTTGAACTTGCTGCCGCTTCGCCCCGAAGACGAACAGGAATGGGAATTCCGCCCGGGCGATCCTGCGCGCATCGAGGAAATTCTGGATCTGCTCACGCCGCGCCGCGTCGGCAGCTCGCGACGCGCTGGCGATCGAGATCGACTTCCGCATCAGCGGCGGCCGCGTCGTGCGCACAATCGAACGGTTGTGCGAACGGCAAACGTGATACTCGTGGTCCGGCGTTGCCGAGATCGGGCAACGCCGCCAGTTGCGTTTCTCCCTGCCGCACTGGCGCAGCACACTGCCGATGTCTCGCACGAGAGCCTTTGCCGCGCTCGTGAGTCGACGCGCGGTATCAGATAGCGATACCGGATCAGACAACGGCGATAGACCGCCGCACAAAGATTTGTGTGCGCGCCGCGTGTTACAGCAGTCTCAGTCGCACTTCGTTGCAATCGCGGGGACTGCCGGCATGAGTAGGGACCAGGTGTCGCGAATCACGGCGGAAAAAACCGATGTGGCGCGGGTTCCCCTATCGCTGCCGACCCGACCACGTTCACAACGATGCGTCCACGTGCCTGCATGCACGCCGTCGTTCTACTGCAAGCGCTGATCAGACTCGCGCATCTGTGCCGTCCTCGAGCCCACCCCTTGTATTCGCATGCCACCGCTACTCGCAGAGCGTGAGACGCCGCGGATGGAGACTTCTGCCGTGCGCTTCTGCGACCTGCCGCGCGGCAAGGCCGCCCATCGCGCACGAACCAGCGAGAAGAAACCGCACCTCGAAACACGCTTCACCATTCTCCCCAGCTTCTCTTACCCGAGACCAGAAAAGGCTTCGTTCATGAAGGAAATCGACCCGTTGTTTCCGCCTCGTCGCCGCGGACAAGATGCCGCCCTCCGCCAGCCACCACCCGTTCGTCCGCCGATGGCGCGCACAGGTCTGCCACGACTCTGATCGACTCGAGCGTTGCATTCCGGTTCCGCACCCTTTCCCAACAACACACGAGATGACAACAGCCATGCTCGATTCCTTCCGCTATACACGCACGCTACTGCTTCCGGTCTTTTCGGTGATGATCCCGCTGCTGTCCGTCGCTCCGATCGCGGGCGCGGTGGAGCCGACCGGATCGATGTCCGTACCCCGTTCCGACCATGCTGCGGCGAAACTCCCCGACGGCCGCGTGCTCGTCGCGGGCGGTTACTCGACCGGCGGGCCCAGTACCACGAGCGTTGAAATCTACGATCCGGCCACGGGCGCCTTCGCTCCGGCGTCGGCGCTCGTGGTCTCACGCAGTCCGGCAAGCGTCGCGACACTCGCCGACGGTCGCATCCTCGTCGTCGGCGGTGTGCGACAGACCGGATCGGGCGGCGAGTTTCTGCGCAGCGCCGAAATCTATGATCCGGCCAGCGCGAGCTGGAGCATGACGGCGGGTTCGCTGACCGGCAGCGAGTCATCGGCCCATCTGATCACCATCACCTTGCCCGACGGCAACGTGCTCGTCGTGAGCTCCTCGTATTCGCAGGTGTTCAATCCGGCCTCCGGCATGTTCAGCCAGGCCATCGCCCTGAACACGTCGCGCGGGGCAGCGGCAGCGGCATTGCTGCCGAACGGCCGGGTGCTGCTGGCCGGCGGCCAGAACGGCAATACGAGTCTCGCGACCGCGGATATCTGGGATCCGGCCACGAACACCTGGAGCGCCACGGGCTCGATGGCGACGGCGCGCACGTCGGCTACGGCGACGCCTCTGGCCGACGGTCGCATCCTCATCGTCGGCGGATACAACGAAAACCCCGGCAGGCTGGGCAGCGCCGAAGTGTTTGATCCCGCGACGCAGACCTTCTCGACGACGGGCGCCCTCGCGACGCCGCGTTCGGGTCATAGCGCCGTGGCATTGGCCGACGGCAGCGTGCTCGTCGGCGGCGGCTACGCGAATTCCTCGGTCACCAGCAGCCTGGAACGCTATGACGTCGCTTCCGGCACCTGGTCGGGCGTGGGCTCGCTGGCCGCCGCGCGTACGCGCTTTTTCACGGCGACATTGTTGAACAATGGAAATGTCATTTTCGCCGGTGGTTCGGGGCCGCTCTCGACGGCCGAGCTCTACGGTCCCAACACGGGCAATCTGCCGCCAGTCGCGAACTTCTCGCTCGCCACGTCGAACCTGACGGCGTCCTTCACCGACGCGTCCAGCGATGCCGATGGCACGATCGCATCGCGCCTCTGGAACTTCGGCGACGGGACGACGTCGACGGCGGTGAATCCGTCGAAGACGTATGCGGTCAGCGGCACGTACAGCGTCATGCTGACCGTCACGGACAACGCCGGCACGGCAAACTCCGTCTCGAAGGCCGTCACTGTCGCTGCACCGAACACCGCGCCGACCGCGAACTTCAGCTCCATGACGAACGGACTCACGGCCACCTTCACCGACAGCTCCAGCGACAGCGACGGCAGCATCGTTGCGCGTGCATGGAGCTTCGGCGACGGCACCTCGTCGACCGCGACGAATCCGAGCAAGACCTACGCCGTGGCCGGTACGTACACCGTGTCGCTGACCGTCACGGACAACGCGGGCGCGACGCACACGAAGACGTCGTCGGTTACGGTCATATCGAACCCCTGCAGCGGTACGGCGCTGTGCAACGGTATTGCAGCGACCAATCTGTCGGCGGCTGCGGGCGGAACGACTGCGACATACACGCTCGCCGTTCCCGCCGGTGCGAGCACCCTCAAGTTCGTCACGTCGGGCGGCACGGGTGACGCGGACCTTTACGTCAAGTTCGGCTCGGCGCCGACGACGTCGAGCTATGACTGCCGTCCCTACATTGGCGGCAATGCAGAAACGTGCAACATTGCGACCGCGCAAGCCGGCACCTACTACGTCGTGCTGCGTGCGTACTCGGCGTTCTCGGGCGTCTCGCTGACCGGTAGCTTCCTGACGGGCGGTGGATCGAACATCGTGCCCACCGCCAACTTCTCGTTCACGACCAACGGATTGACGGCGTCATTCACTGACACCTCGACCGATGTCGACGGCACGATCGCAACGCGCTCCTGGAACTTCGGCGACGGCACGACCTCGACGGCCACAAACCCGAGCAAGACCTTCGCAACGCCGGGCACGTATACCGTGTCGCTGACCGTGACCGACAATGGCGGTGCGATCCAGACGAAATCGTCGTCGGTGGAAGTGTTCTCGGGCGGCTGCGGCGGCGCGATCCTGTGCAACGGCATTGCCGTAACCGGACTTTCGGCAGGCACGGGCCTGCAGACGCAGACCTACAGGCTCGTCGTTCCTGCCGGCGCGACGAACCTCAGGTTCGTCACTGCCGGCGGCACGGGCGACGCCGACCTGTTCGTCAAGTTCGGCTCCGCGCCAACGACGTCGAGCTACGACTGCCGTCCTTACATCGGCGGCAACGCGGAGACCTGCACCATCTCGAACGTCCAGGCAGGTACGTACTTCGTGATGCTGCGCGCGTTCTCGACGTTCTCCGGCGTTTCGTTGACGGGCAGCTACACCGCTCCGTAAGGTCCTCGCGCAGCGATCGACGGCGCCCGCTGGACGGCGCCGTCGAAAACCGACAGCGGGGCCGGGTTCATCTACCTTCGCCGGTAGATGAGCCGGGCTCCGTTGTCACTTTGAGGAACCGACGATGCAGAGAGTGGTTGTTTCCGGCGCAAGCGGCGGGAGAAAACCGCGGGCGCCATAGCTATTGGCTCCGGAACAAATCAATTGGTTCCGGGGATATGCCGCAGATCCAGCTCCAGTGCCGTAGTGGCGACCTTGGCGCCGAGCGAGAACGCGCGGTGGCACTGAAATGCACAGCGCGCGATCCCGTTGACGATCTCCCCCTCCTGATATCCGGGATTGAGGGATTCGTCGAGAAAGAACTTGATCTTCGCGTTGGAGGGCAAGGGCTTTGCGTCGATGCGGCGCACCGTAGCCGTCACCCAGACGCGCATCTGCTCGTCGGGATCGTCGAGTTCCATGTGGGCCGACAGCAGGTATTCGTCGCGAATGGCCAGACGACCGTAGCGCCCGGCGTTCCTGTCATCGCTCGTTGACTGCGTGCGGTTCACCAGCGCTGCTTCCATCAGCCAGATCGGAAGTTCAGCTTTCAGATGCTCCGCATCGCGATAGCGACAGATGCTTCGCCCCGACACGTCGACGGCGGGTTCCGTGCCTTCATGGCACAACAACACGACGGGCCGCTTGAGCGCATCCGCGTACCCTAGCTCGTAATAGCAGTTGACGCGGTTCTCGGTCAGATCGGCAACGACCACAGTCGCGCTGCGAATCCCCTGTAGCACGCGATCGAGGATCGATGTGCTCTGGCGGATATCGTCGGTCCGGAAGCACCCCAGGCCGAGCGTAGTCGCCGCCGCGCGCATCTCCTGCTGGACCGCGCCGTGTTTTTCGTTGAACGGAACGACAAGGAAAATGTGAGGGGCATCTGGAATGAACGGGCGGTGTTTCATACAGCGCCGCCTTGATTCGGCGGGATGGATTGCGCCGCCTGTGCGACGGCCGACGCCGACGATAGTGTCGTGATGTTCATCATCTGGTTTCCCGCAGGTGTGATTTGCGTTGTGCCGGCTGCGCGCGGCTCCTCTCAGTGCGCGCGCATCGGCAAGCCGCCCGGCCTATGCCGCGGCGCCGCAGTAACTGGTTGGCCGCCGTATCCTGCATTGGCACGGCTGTGCCATCGACCAGCTCAACGCGACGCCAGTCCAGCGATCCACGACATCACTATCGCCTCGGCGAGTCACTTCCGCGCGCGCGAACGCGCCCGTCGACCTGCTGGAACGGCAGGCATCCTGCTTTACGCGAGGCACGGAGCATCCACGGCCAGGTGGCACGAGCGGTCCGCACCCGGGGCTTTAGCGAGAAACATCGCTAATGTCCCGACGGGCTGAAGCAATCGCTTACGCTGTCGTTGAGGCAATGCCATCCGGGTCCGTGTGCTTTCTCCACGTCATTCAGCGCGCCGCTGCCTTGAGCAATGCCGTCGTTTCCGGCCTGACCACACTATCGTCCAGTCCCAGCCCTAGTGCCTCGTGCGCCGAGGCGCGCGCGGACGCGCGATCGCCGAGCGCCAGCAGGATCTTCACGCGCGTTTCCAGCATGGACAGGAGCCGATCCTTGCGTGCGGCGAAGCGTTCGCGCCAGACCGGCAACGCGCGGTCGATCTCCGAGAGCGCCTCGGATGCATTGCCGAGGTGATGCAGGACCAGGGCACGGGTCTCCACGGCGATAAGGCCTTCCAGCGAATGTGCCGCATTGGCGGCTGCGAACATCGCTAGCGCGGACTCGATGTCTCGTCGCGCCTCCTCGAACCGCTTGAGCGTCAGCAGGGTCGTGGCACGCTTGCTCAGGGCGGTGGCGATGAGCGCGTGCGGCGCCTGATTCTGGTCGCGGTACTGCTGCAGGCCGATGTCGAGGTAGCGCAACGACTGCGCTGGATCGGCGTGGCGCAGCGCAGAACCCAGCATCACGGTGGCGTAGCTGCAGTTGGAATGTGCCGTCCATCGAGCACGCGTGCAGATGTCGACGGCTTCGCGCGCGTAGCGGCTGGCCGCTTCGTCGTGGTGCCGACGCAGTTCGACGCTGGCCAGTTGCGAAAGGTGCAGCGCGACTTCGAGGTGCGTGTCGCCATAGGCGGCACGGGAAATGCGCAACGACTCCTGCAGATGCATTTCAGCCTGGTCGAAACGCATCATCCCAGCCAGCAGCATGCCCAGAGAGGCGATCGAGTTTCCCAGCGCGGGATGGTCGACCGGCAGCGACTTCCTGCGGGCGGCGAGCGACTGTTCGAACAGGGGCAGAGCCTTGTCGTATTCGCCCAGCGAATGGTAGGCAACGGCGAGGTTGCTGATGCTCGCCGAGTATTTCGCGTGACTCGTGGGCAGGCCGGCGCTGCGCCACGCCGCGAGCTCCGGCACCAGGGCGTCGACTCCCTCGCGCCATCGGTCTGCGGCAATCATCAGGTTTCCGAGCCCCAGCCGGGAAAGGTGCGCGTCGATGGACGCCGGATCCAGCAGCCGCGCGGCGGCGGCCGCGGATTCGCGCTCATAGGCGATCGCCGCGTCCGAATTGCCGGCGGTCAATTCGACGCTGCCCATCAGCGCCAGTGCAGGAACCAGGTCCTTGCTGTCGTCACGGCGCAGCGCCGGAAGAGCGCGCTGGAGCATGTCCCGGGCGTCGGCTGTCCTCCCTTGATCGTTGCGGACCGAGGCGAGCTCCACGCGTACCGACAGCACGTCCGCATGCTCTGGCCCTAGCTGGTCAGAGCGGATCTCAATGGCCTGTTCGAACAGACTGGCTGCCTGATCGTAGGCAGCCGCTGTCGCCGAAACCCGGCCCAGGGTCTGCAGCAGCTCCGCTCGGGTCAGTGCCGGCAGCGTGGCGTTCGTGGCGAGGCGCCGGGCTGCTCGTGTCGCGAGCACGGCAGGCGTCGGCTGTTCATCCGGCGGCAGCTCGGCCTTGGCCGTGTCAAGCAGATCAAGCAGAAAATCCCGCACGACATTCGCGCGCTTCGCCTCGGCTTGGGCCGCTCTGCCTTGCCATACCGCAACGCCGAGTGCACCGAACACGGCGAGGGAGAACGCCAGGGTCGTGACCGCGACGGTGCGATGCCGCCGGACGAATTTCCGCGCCAGATACCAGCGCGAGCGTGGGTGCGCGTGCACAGGACGCCCGTCGAGATAGCTCTCCAGGTCCTCGATCAGCGCGGCTGCCGACGGATAGCGACGCTCAGGCTCGGCACACAGCGCGCGCGCGATGATGTTGTCCAGATCGCCGCGCAGCGCGCGGCGCAGCAACGGCGGCGGCAGCGGCAATGCACCCGGCGAAGTCGCCGCACGGTCGCTGATCGCAGCGGATGCCGGAACCGTATCCGGGCTTCGCGGCCGCTGGCCCGTCAGCAGCTCGTGCAGGACGACGCCCAGGGCATAGACGTCGGTCGCCGTGGTGACTGGGCTTCCGGCGATCTGCTCGGGTGCGGCATAGCCCGGCGTCAGCGCGGCGGTGAGTGTGTGCGGCGAATCGCCCGGGACTCCGTCGAGCAACAATTTGGCGATGCCGAAATCGAGCAGCTTGGGCACGCCGTCGCGCGTGACCAGAATGTTCGACGGCTTGATGTCACGGTGCACGATGAGCGCCCGATGCGCCGCCTCGACGGCGCGGCAGGACGTGATGAACAGCGCCAGGCGAGCGCGCAAGTCCAGTCGCTCTTCAACGACATACTCGTCGAGGCAGCGACCGTCGACGAACTCCAGCACCAGGTACGGGATGCCTGCTGCGGTAACCCCGCCGTCGATCAGGCGCGCGATATTGGGATGATCGAGTTGCGCGAGCAGCATGCGCTCGCGGCGGAACAGTCGCTGTTCGACCGCGGAAAACAGGCCGCGCCGCAACAGCTTGACCGCCACGCATTGGGCGAAGTCGGCGCCGACGCGCTCGGCGAGGAACACCGTGGCCATGCCGCCTTGGCCGACGAGCTGCCTGAGCCGGAACGCCCCGAACTGTTGTCCGATCAGGCCCTCGGGTTCGGTGTCGAGATCCTGATCGGATTTCAGCGCCTGAGCGTGCCGCACGACCGGCTCGTCCAGGAAGCCCGGTTCCGTGTTCGCATCGGCGCGTAACATGTTCACGAGCAGCCGATGGTCTTGCGGATGAAGGGCGAGCTCCTCCAGCCGTTGGTGTCGTACAGGCTTGGGAAGCTCGATCAGATCGGTGAACAGATCCGCGAGCGAGTCATAGGTGTAGCGTTCCTGCATCGGGTTGCCTCTTGATTGCCGGCGGTCGGACCTGTGGCGCACTTTCGTTCGGCACGGACAACGCCAATGGGCGGCAATCTACGCCACGCCTGTCGCGTTCTCGTCCCCGCACCGAATTCCCTGGAGCTGCGCGTGGCTCGGAAAATTTGCCGGCCCGAATCGCCGGCGACGCGCACGCTTCCGGATTCGCAGGTTTACGGCCGGCCGCCACGCCGCCCGGTCAGGCCGCCTCGCCGCACAGGGACGCGCGCGCGGCGCGTCACTCGCGATTGACCGTGCGTGTCGAGTGTCTCAGCTGTCGCGCAACCTGATCCCGCGGCAGTCCTGCGAAAAAATGGAGTTCGACGATTCGCGCGGAACGTGCCGAGTGGACATCGAGCTTGCGCGGGGCGTCATCGGTTTGCAGTGCGCGCTCTGCCGTAAAGTCCGCCAGCGACGGGGTCTCACGCAGGTCTACCCGGAGCAGTTCGGCGCCCCCGCGTTTGTCCCATGTGCGAGCACGGGCGCGATCGATGACGATTTGGCGCATCGCTTCGGCCGCGTAGTCGATTAACTGTGCGGGATCGCGAAAATTCCGCGCCACTCCCGCGGCCATCCGCAAGTACAGCTCGTGCACCAGCCCGGTCGTGTTGATCGAATCGCTGCGCTTGCGCGCCAACTGGCTTCCCGCCATGGCTTTCAGGCGCAGGTAGAACTCCCCGAACAGGGCTTCTCCCGATAGATCCGGTGCGACCGGCGCGTCGCGTGAGTCATTGTCCATGACGATCCTTCTCACTATGAACTTATGGACTATGGTAATCGACGCGCTTGCCGTGGCCTCGGACCGGCGCATTCCGACAAGAACTGCATCATCGCCGCAATGCGGGTCCGCCTGGCAGGCAGCCTGTCGCTGCATTTGACGGCAGTGGGCGGACGTACCATTTCAGCTCACGCGGCGCGGCTGCCGGTAGCCGCCTCATGGGCGGCAATCTGTATTTGTTTACCGGCATCTTCAGCGCGGGTGGCCGCAGCGAGCCGTTCGAGGACTACTTCAACCATCTCGTCGACAGTGGCGCGGTCATGCGTCTCGCCTGGAGGCGCCTGGCGTGCTGCAGAGCTGGACTGGGGGGCATGCACACGGCAACCATCGGCACCGGTCCGGTTCAGGCCGGCGCCTACTGCACCAGCCCCGGTGTGTTGACCTGTTTGGTTTCACGTTCGGTGCGGGGATGAGTCCGCTGCCGGTCAGCCTGAGTGTCGGCGAAACCGACACCCGCCTGCTTTTCGGTAGCCAGTGATGTCTCACCAGTAGCCGGGTTTCATTTCCCCCTGCTGCAACCCTGCCTCGGCAGGCCGCGAAAGACGCGGTCTGCCAAGATGGGCAAGACCGGCTCGCGGCACGCTGCGGGAACGTGGTGAATCAGGCGCCGGGCTGGTGCGCGCGGATGATGTCCCGCGCTGCGACTCGATCCGGCGCTGCGGAGCCGCGGCGACCTGGACCGGAATATTCGCAGCCACCGCGCCTGTGCCTGCCCATGCCAGGGCCTTGCCCCATCCGTTAGCATGCGCGGATGAAATCCGAAGCTCTTGAAGTCCTGCATCGCGTATTCGGCTACGCGAGTTTCCGTGGCGAGCAGGCCGCCATCGTCGAACATCTCGAAAACGGCAACGACTGCCTGGTGCTGATGCCGACCGGCGGCGGCAAGTCGCTGTGCTACCAGGTGCCGGCGCTGCTGCGCGACGGCACCGCGATCGTGGTATCTCCGCTGATTGCGTTGATGCAGGACCAGGTCGATGCGCTGACCCAGCTCGGCGTGGCGGCGGCGTTCCTGAATTCCTCGCTGTCACCGCAGGCGCAGCGTGAGGTCGAGCAGCGTCTGCTGCGGCGCGAACTGAAACTGCTGTATGTCGCGCCGGAACGCCTGCTTGGCGAGCGCACGCTGGAATTGCTGGAGCGCGTGCCGGTGTCGCTGTTCGCGATCGACGAAGCGCACTGCGTCTCGCAGTGGGGCCACGATTTCCGCCCCGAATATCGCGGGCTCAACCTGCTGCACGAGCGCTTTCCGCGGATCCCGCGCATCGCGCTGACCGCGACGGCCGATGCACCGACCCGCACCGAGATCGTCGAACGCCTCGGACTCGACGGCGCCCGCCAGTTCGTCGCGAGTTTCGACCGGCCCAACATCCGCTATCAGGTCGTGCAGAAGGACAACGCGCGGCGCCAGCTCAAGGCGTTCCTCGAGGCGCACCGCGACGAGTCTGGCATCGTCTATTGCCTGTCGCGCAAGAAGGTCGACGAGACCGCGGCGGCGCTGGTCGAGGATGGCTTCGACGCGATGGCCTACCACGCCGGCATGGAACAGGCGACGCGCGCGGCCAACCAGCAGCGCTTCCTGCGCGACGAAGGCGTAGTGATGGTCGCGACGATCGCCTTCGGCATGGGTATCGACAAGCCCGACGTGCGCTACGTCGCGCACCTGGACCTGCCCAAGAGCATGGAAGGCTATTACCAGGAAACCGGCCGCGCCGGCCGCGATGGCCTGCCGGCCGAGGCGTGGCTGTGCTACGGCCTCGGCGACGTGGTCACGATGAGCCAGATGATCGCGCAGTCCGAATCCGGTCAGGAACGCAAGCGCGTGGAGCGGGCCAAGCTCGAGGCGCTGCTCGGCTATGCGGAGTCGACCGGCTGCCGCCGCCGCCTGCTGCTGGGCTATTTCGGCGAAGTGGCTTCAGCTAATTGTGGCAATTGCGACAACTGCATCGAGCCGCCGCGTAGCTGGGATGCGAGCGAGGTCGCACAGAAAGCGCTGTCGGCGGTCTATCGCACCGGCCAGCGCTTCGGCGTCGGCCATCTGGTCAGCGTGCTACGCGGCGAGGACAGCGAGAAGCTACGCAGCTGGAATCATCACACCCTCAGCGTATACGGCGTCGGCAAGGATCTGGACGCGCGCCAATGGAGCGGGGTGTTCCGCCATCTCGTCGCGGCCGGTCATCTGGCCGCTGATCACGAAGGCTACGGCACATTGCACCTGACCGAATCCAGCCGTGGCGTGCTCAAGGGCGAGACTCGCGTGCTCATGCGCTTCGAGGCCGCTCAGGCCGAACGCCGCGCCGCGCGCAAATCCGGCAAGTCTGGCGCCAAGGCCGGCCGCGCGAGCAACACCTTGCAGATCGCCGACGACGAACGGCCGCTGTGGGATGCGCTGCGTGCCGTGCGCGCGCGGCTGGCCAAGGAGCAGAACGTGCCGGCCTATGTGATCTTCCACGACGCAACCCTGCTCGACATGCTGCGCGAGCACCCGATGTCGATGCGCGAACTCGCGCAGGTCAGCGGTGTGGGCACGACCAAGCTGGAAAAATACGGTGAGGCGTTTCTGGCGGTGCTGACGAGCGAGTGAGGAGTGACGAGGAGTGAGAAAACCGCGAGGGCAAGCGCGCCTGCGCTTTCCCACGGGTTCCTCACTCCATTCTTCCGCTCCAGTCGCTTTCCATGCGCACAGCGCACAGGTATTGCGATCTTGGTGCGCCGCCGGGGGCGTCGCGCCATCGCGCGGCGAGGGCGTCAGTAGTCGCGAATCCGCACGAGGCGCGAGGTCGGCGCGAAGGTGATCGCCGTTGCCGGATTGCCGGTGACGAAGTTTTCGAGTATGTAGCCGCCGCCTTGCGCATGACGCACGCGTTCCCAGCCGCGTTTCTGCGTCGCGGAATTGTTCTGGATCAGCAGCTTGCCGGCATGCGGTGCGGCTGCGTAGCTCCAGCTGCCCCAGCCGGCCAGGTCGAGGCGGTCGAGGACGCCGCCGGGCTGCATGATCCAGCCGAACGGCGCACACAGCGCGTTAGTCGCGAACTGGTCGAGATCGCCGTACGGCGTGCCGCAGAGATGACCGTTGACGCGCGTCTGGTACGCGGTCGGCGGCGCACCGGGGCTCCAGCCCGCCGCATCGGCACGTAGGGCGAGCCCGACCAGCAGGATGTCCTGTGTCGCGGACTGAAGCCGCGTGACCGTGCGCCAGACGCCGGGTTCTTCCTCGTTGACGAACTGCAACGTCGCGGAGTCGGGGCCATAGGTGAATTCCACCGTGTTGCCGCCTGCGACCCAGGTCATGCTGCGCGCGCGGCGCCGCGTCGTGGCGTTGAAGCTTGCGGCGAAATCGTAGATGTCGTAGCCGAAGCGGCCTTCGATGCCGTCGGTCGAGGTGCCGAGGTCTTCGGGCAGCGCGAGCACGAAGCTGCCGTTGGCGAAATTTGGCACCGTCGCGACGAGCAGCGGATGCAGCGCTTCACCGGCCGTTTCGGTCGGCAGGCGCAGCCGCGCCGTCAGCATGCGCATCGGGATTTCCGGGTTGTCGGGATAGGTGACGCGCGTCGTGAATGCGATGGCGTGGCGCGCGATACCGCCGGGACCGTAGCTCGGCCGCACGCGGATGCCGACCACGTCGTAGAGCGTGAGGACCTGGGTGCCGTTGACCAGGTCGAACGAGATGGATCGGCTGAAAGGCAAACCGTTGCTTCGCGTCAGGTCGACGCCGCCCTGAGCATTGGCGGTGACCGTGGCCGTTAGCGGTTGCTCAGAATCCAAATACACAGTTCCACTGGTGCCCTGCAGGCGGTAGGCGAGCTGGCTCTCGACACTGGAGCGCAGCACGCTGGCATACGCGTCGTACAGTACGTAAAGGGGTTCGGGCGCGATCACGGCGAGCGGCACGATCGCGGCATCGACGGGCAGGGTCAATGCGATCGCGCAGTAGGTCGAGTCGGCGGGCTGCGTGCAGCTCACGGTGTCGAGTTCGCTGACGTCGGCGTACAGCTGCTGCGCCGGTGCCGGCGCGAGCACGGCGGTGAAGGTGTTCGTCGCGCCGGTCGGTAGCGGCAATGTGCCGTTCGCGATCAGCGCGAGCCCGTAGGTGAGGTAGTCCTTCGCCGCCGATGCGCGCGTCGCGCGCTGGAACGTCGCGGCATCCGTGACGCGCGCGAAGCCGTTGAATCCGCGCAGTGCGGCCGTCGCCGCGGTGCTGTAGGGGCCGAGTCGCGCGAACGCGTCCTGGCTGTCGTTGATGCCGGTTGCGCTGCCGAGCGACTGCAGCCGCGACAGCGGTCCGAGCGCGCCGGCCCAGACTTCGAGCGTGCGAGTGCCGCGGCCGTAGCCGACTATCTCGACGAGCGGATCGGCGGCGAGATAGCGCGTCTCCAGATGCACGCGATAGCTGCCGTCCGCCGCCGACAGCGTGGTCGCGACGTAGCTGCCGGCGAAGGCTTCGATCGTCGCGCCCGCCAGCGGCGCGGGATAGCCGATGTGCCCGGCGACGACGAAGGCCGGCTCGACGCCGCTGTGGAATATCCGGTCGCCCGGGCTCTGGGCCTGCGCGGACGACAGCGGCAGCGAAGCAGTGAACAGCAATGCGGCGACGGCAAGGCAGCGGTGCATGGTGTCTTCCTTGGAAAAGGTCGCGTGTAGAGGACGGCGAAACACCTGTGCCGTCCGGGCGGCCGAACTCTCAGCGCACAGCGTACGTCGCCGTATCCTCGGACGAACCAGCGCCGCCGCAGCAGCCGATGAGTCGGCCAGAACACCAGCATCGCCAGCTAGTCATGGAGCGAGGACAGCCCGCGCGCGAACAGCGGGACGCCTGGATTGAAGATGCACGCCGTCATACCCAGCTGCGGCAGGCCGAGCCAATTCGGCGGGAAATCCACGCACCAGACGAACTGCGGCACGGTCAGGCCGAACGCAGGCATGGACGTGAGCAGCGGCGATTGGGCCCATATCGCCACGGGCGTGAAGATCATCGTCACGTCGCAGAAGTACAGGAAATTCGTCAGGCCGCAGTGGATCCGGCAGAACGGCAGCAGCGCCGCCATGAAGGTCGTGAAGGCCCGTTTGAGCGCAAGCGAATCCGTCGCGGCGACGCGGTCGCAGAGGTCGCTGACAGGAAATCCCCGCTCCGCGCCGACGGTAGCGCGGCCGCGCGGCGGTTCGATGGCGTGTCGCAGCTTCTGAGACAAGCCAGCCGTATAGCCCGAGCCCCGCCACGGCCCGGAATCTCCAATGCCCTCCGATCTCGCCCGCCTCATCGCCGACAAGCTGCCGGCTCCGCCGGATCCGGCGCGCCTGCTCGCGCGGCTGGCCCAGCGCTACGCCGATCGCATCACCGGACAGTTCACCGTGCCGGCTCGGCCCGGCCGCTATGCGGAGCTGCCGACGGAGCTGTCGCCGCCACTGCGCGAGGCGTTGCGGCTGCGCGGCATCTCGCGGCTCTACAGTCACCAGGCCGAGGCCTGGGACGCGGTACAGCGTGGCCAGCACACGGTCGTCGTGACACCGACTGCGTCGGGCAAGTCCCTGTGCTACACCTTGCCCGTCGTCGATGCGGCGATCCGTTCGCGCGCCAAGGCGCTGTACCTGTTCCCGACCAAGGCGCTCGCGCAGGACCAGGTGGCCGAACTGCTCGAACTCAATCGTGCGGGAAATCTCGGCGTGCGCGCCTATACCTTCGACGGTGATACGCCCGGTGACGCGCGCCAGGCGATCCGCCTGCACGGCGACATTGTCGTCAGCAATCCCGACATGCTGCACCAGGGCATGCTGCCGCATCACACCAAGTGGGCGCAGTTCTTCGAGAACCTGCGCTACGTCGTCATCGACGAGATCCATAGCTACCGCGGCGTGTTCGGCTCGCACCTGGCCAACGTGCTGCGCCGGCTCGCGCGCATCTGCGCGTTCTACGGGGTCGAGCCTACCTTCATCCTCTGCTCGGCCACGATCGGCAATCCGCAGGAGCACGCCGAGAACCTGATCGGCCGGTCCGTGCACGCGATCACCGACAGCGGCGCGCCCTGCGGCGAAAAGCATGTGCTGCTGTGGAACCCGCCGGTGGTCAATCCGGACCTGGGCCTGCGCGCGTCGGCGCGCTCCCAGGTCACGCGCATCGCGCGCGCGGCGATCCGCGCGAAACTCAAGGCCCTGGTGTTCGCGCCGTCGCGCCTGATGGTCGAGGTGCTGACCAAGTACCTCAAGGACGTGTTCGACCACGACCCGCGCAAGCCCGCGCGCATCCATGCCTATCGCGGCGGATATCTGCCGACGGAACGCCGGCGTACCGAGCAGCTCATGCGGGCCGGCCAGATCGACGGTCTGGTCAGCACCTCGGCGCTGGAGCTCGGCGTCGACATCGGCGCGCTCGATGTCGTGCTGCTGCAGGGCTATCCGGGTTCGATCGCGGCGACCTGGCAGCGCTTCGGCCGCGCGGGCCGGCGCCAGCAGGGCTCGATCGGCGTGCTGGTCGCGTCGAGCCAGCCGCTGGACCAGTACATCGTGCGCCACCCGGAATTCTTCCGCGCCGCGCCGCCGGAACAGGCGCGCATCGCGCCGGACCAGCCGCTGATCCTGCTCGACCACATCCGCTGCGCCGCGTTCGAGCTGCCCTTCGTCGACGGCGACGGCTTCGGCCCGGTAGCGCCCGAAGCTTATCTGCAGGTGCTGGCCGAATCCGACGTCGTGCATCGCGAAGGTTCGCGCTGGGAATGGATCGCCGATGCCTACCCGGCCAATGCGGTCAACCTGCGCTCGGTCGCCGACGGCAATTTCGTCGTCGTGGATCGCAGCGACGGACGGCAGTCCATCATTGCCGAAGTGGATTTCTCCAGTGCCGCGCTGACCTTGTACGAAGGCGCGATCCACATGGTGCAGTCGGTGCCCTACCAAGTGGAGAAGCTCGACTGGGACGGGCGCAAGGCCTACGTCACTCGCACGCATGTGGACTACTACACCGACGCGATCGACTACACGCGGCTCAAGGTGCTGGAACGCTTCGACGGCGTTCGCGCCGGGCAGGGCAACGCCTATCTCGGCGAAGTGCACGTCGTGCGCCGTGTGGCCGGCTACAAGAAGATCCGCTACTACACGCACGAGAACATCGGCTACGGACCGGTCACGCTGCCGGACCAGGAGCTGCACACGACCGCGCTGTGGTGGCAGCTGCCGCAGGAGGCGCTGGACGAGGCGTTCGCCTCGCGCCAGGACGCGCTCGACGGATTCCTCGGCGCGGCGACGGCGCTGCATACGGTCGCGAGCGTGCGCGTCATGGCCGAATCGCGCGACCTCATGAAATCGGTGGGCAGCGGCGATGCAAGCGCCTTCGTCGAGCGCGACCAGCGTGGCCGCGGCCAGTGGCGGGCCAGTGACGGAGCCGCGGCCACTGATGCGGAGCGCTTCACGCCGACGGTCTACCTGTACGACAACTACCCCGGCGGCGTGGGACTGAGCGATCCGCTGTTCCGCGTGGAGGCCGAACTCGTGCGCGAGGCACGCGAACTCATCGCCGGTTGCGCGTGCCGCGCCGGTTGCCCGGCCTGCGTCGGTCCGGTGCTCGCTGTCGACGAAGATGCCGCGGCAACCCCGAAGAGTCAGGCTGAGCGCGTGCTCGCGCTGCTGCATACCGTATGAGTGGCCTGGTCGAGAAATTGCGGCGCCTGCGCAACCAGGCCGGTGTGCAGGCCCCGGCGCCTGCGGCGGCGGTACCCGAGCCGGTCAGCGACGCGCTGGCGCGTATCGGCGACGAGCGGCAGCGCCTGCGGCGCCTGCTCGACCTGCGGCCTTCCGGAAAGCCGCCGTCACGTCCGTCGGCGCGCGCGCCGCTGCCGTTGCGCGGGGAGGAAATCGCGCCGGGACTGTATTCGGTCGAGCAACGTTACGGCGTCGAGGCGCTGGCGCCACTGCTGCCGCCGCGCTGGCCCGACTGCACGCCGCTGGCGCGCACCCGGTTCCTCTGTTTCGACACGGAGACCACCGGGCTGGCCGGTGGCAGCGGCACGCGCGCCTTCATGATCGGCGCAGCCGACTGGGTCGGCCACGAGCTGCGCGTGCGCCAGTTGTATCTCACGGCGATGTCGGGCGAAGGGGCGATGCTCGAAGCGTTCGCGCGCTGGTTGCAGCCCGATACGGTGCTGGTCAGCTACAACGGCCGCAGCTACGACGCGCCGCTGCTCGCGGTGCGCTATCGCCTGCAGCGCCTGCCCAATCCGTTGCGCGATCTCGCCCACGTGGACTTGTTGCATCCGGTGCGCCGGGTCTACCGCGGACGCTGGGAGAACTGCCGCCTCGCGACGATCGAGCGCAACGTGCTGCGAATCGTGCGCGACGATGACCTGCCGGGCTCGGAAGCCCCGGCTGCATGGCGTGCGTTCCTGCGCGACGGACGCAGCACCGACCTGATGCGCGTGCTGGAACACAACCGCCAGGACGTGGCGACGCTCGCGCGCCTGCTCGAACACATGGACCAGAACGCGACGCCGACAGCCTGGCTCACGTCGGCCTGAGCGACCTGCGCATGGCCATCGTCCGCGGCCCGCCCGCACGCGGCGGCCAAAAAAAACCGGATGAGATCGCGGGAGGTGGCGAGCGTCCGTGCTACTGCACCGCGATCTCATCCGGGTCGTCGAAACGTCAGGACGCTTCTCAATGTCCTGGCGTGGCCGCAGATCGCTCCGCAACGCCTGTTTCCGGCGCGGCCAGTCCGGTCAGATGATGCGGCACTGCAGGCCGCAAAGCTGGTCCTCATGCAAGGCATCGGCTACGTGGCGCCAGGCCGTGGTCGGGTCCAGGTCGCCGTGGTACAGCCCGGCATCGATCTCAATCTCGAAGGTCGGCCATTCATCGCGCCGTGTCGGGATCTGGCGTACGCGGTAGCGGCCCTGGGGCATGGCATCGAACAGGATGTTGAGCAGGGTCTCGCGCGCGATCTCGGGTTCCTGGTTGATCGCGACGGCACGCACGCTGGTCCAGTTGAAGCTCATGACCCTTTCCGCGAGAGCGAGGAAGTGACTGGCAATCTATCAACATATGCACAGCCGCCCGCACGGATTAACCCCCACGCCGGACAGGGGATTGAGCTCAGCATCTGTGGATTTGTCTGGAAGTGAACAGCGTCGTGGATGGCGGCTGGGAACGCCGCGCCGTTGCTCGGCCACGTCCGCCTGTTTGCGACCTTGACGGCCCGATCACGCGGAGTGACGCATCGTTGCCAAGGCACCCTCGCTTCGCGAAGTTCTTTTGCATCGGGCGGGCAACCGCCTGCGATGGCCGCGTGGGGTCGGGCATCAGGACGCGGTGTCGGCAGCGGGTGCTCAACTCTCCGGGAGGATTATTACTATGGTTGGCTCAGTGCCGTGGACCGGCGGACGTACGATCGTCGTCGACGACAACGCGGCCGCCGCCGCGATGCTGGCCGAGTTCCTGCGCCTGATCGGGCACGATTCCGAAATCGTTCCGATCACGACCGTGCGCGACATGGCCGATGACATCCTCGCGCGCGCACCGGACGTCGCCTTCGTCGACATCAGCCTGGCCGGCATAGACGGCCGCGAAATCGCCGCCACGCTGCGCGCCAGCGGCTGCAACGCCCACCTCGTCGCGATCACCGGCTTCGGCCGTCCCGAGGATATGCAGAGCACGCGCGACGCCGGGTTCGACGAGCATTGGACCAAGCCGCTCGATATCGACCGTGTCGAACGTTTCATGGCGACCGCGCCGCGGCGCGTGCGCGCCGACGTGTGAGCCTGCTCGCCTAGCGCACTGTCCGGAAATTCCTCGTGCGGTTGGCAATCTTCTGGAATTGCACTGTCGCCGCGCCGCCGCGGCGCTGATTCAAAAGCCGCGCATTCCGAAGCACTCGCGCACCTGGGCGCGGTAGCTTCGGCGTGAAACCAGCATCCGGCCCGAACCCCGTCGCAGGCGATAGCGTGCCGAATCGAGCGGTTCGATCTCGACGACGCCGCCGACGCGCACCAGCAGTGAGCGATGGATACGCGCGAACCGCTGCGGGACCAGCTCGGCCTGCAGTGCGATCGGTGTCTTGCGCACGACGAACTGCGACCGCTGCTATGCAATTCCACATTGTTTTGCTGTGCGGCGGCGTGGTCGATGCTGTCCGTCATGCAGATGCCAGCAGCCGTGTCGACGCGGTGCGCTAGTGGAGCCGGTGCTTGGCGGCAAGCCTGCTGCGGGGGGGGCGTCGTTCGGAGCGTGCGGTTCGTCCCGCAGCGGCCAGTTGGTGCGCGGAAGCGCCGATGACGACGGGGCAAAAGCGAAGTAGCAGGATGGCTAGGCCTGTAACGCCGGATGGTCCTTCCACGCCGGCATCCGGCGCATGTAGTCGCGCGTTCGCGCCTCGGCCACGTCGCGCGCGAGTTCGGGCTCACGTCCGAGCAGCCACTGCACCATGCGTTCGAAGCGTTCCTCGAAAGGCTGCAGCTCGCCGTGTGCGTCGACGCAATAGCTGCAGTACGTGCCGCTTTCGATCGGCATGCCGCAGCTCTGGCAGGAAGGTGCGTGGGTCATGGTGTACTCCGCGTGGTTGAGGAAAGCCGTGCCGCGTCGACGAGCGCGCGCAGGCCGGCAAGCAGTTGCGCACGTTGCTCAGCGCTCATGCGCGCCGTTGCCGCAGCGAGCGCATCGCGCGACAGCACCTGGCGCGAGCGCTCGAGCATGTCGGTGCCTGCGTCGGTGAGCCAGAGCAGGGTGCGGCGGCGGTCGCGTCCGTCGGGGCTGCGCGCGATCCAGCCGCTGGCCTCGATCCGGTCCATCAGTTCGCTGACTGCGGACAGTGCGCGCCGGAAGTGCCGTGCGGCCTCGCTGACCGTCAGCGGTCCGCTGCGCGCAAGATGCTGCAGCACCGCGAGCGATTCCGGTGACGGCCGTTTCTCGTCGCGGTGCCAGCGCGCATGCAGCAGTTCGTAGACTGCCGGGTAGAGGTCGGCAACCTGTTCGGCGGTGTGGTCGGCGTCGGGCATGCACTGCATTCTAGATAGCAATAATGCTTCGGCAATCCCGAAGCACTACGCGATGCGACCGGCATGGCCGTCGCCGGCCGCCGTGACGGCGGGCGAGGGCCCGGGACGCCATACCGCCGGGCCGGTCGTGCCGGCAGCGCTCGGGTCGGCAGTTCCGTTCCGGTCGATGAGACTTTGCGAACTTGCTGCTGTTTTTCGTCAAATGTGACGAATAACCCCGGCTCCGCCTGAGGCAAAACCCCGGTTGTGTGGCCCGTAATACGCGTCAGTATGAAGTCGTGAGGCAAGGACATCGGTGGACATCATGATCCTGCGCAAATACGTCGTGGTTTTCGATGTTCCGGCGCAGCTGTGGGAACTGCGCAAGATCGGCGCGGACCAGTCGGTCGAGCTGGTCGACCGGTTCACTACCCGCGAAGACGCGATCTGCGGCTGCAAGCGCTACTGCGGCGGACTGCGCTGCAACGGCTGGGTTGCCGATCTGCTCGCCTACGACCGCAACGGCGATATCGCGTTCGAGCAGCTGTTCGAGCCGGGCATTGCGGTCGGCTGAGCCGGGACGCTGCTGCGGCGCACGAGGCATTGCAGTATGGGCGGCACGTTCGTGTGCCTGCGCAAGACGGCCGCTGGAAGCGGCTGAATTGCCGCTAAGCCAGCGATATCGGTCGGCTCTCGACCCAACCGCGTTAGCCGCGCATGCGCCGCAGTGCGAACGCGGCGGCGAGCACCAGCAGAAACGCGCCATAGCCGATCAGGCTCGCGAGCACCTGCTTCCAGATCGCACCGGCGGCGGGATCGGCGTTGTGCATGCTCCACCAGCCGCTGGCCGCGGCGCAGACCAACGCGCACAGCAGGCTCGCCGCGTCGAACAGGCGCTGCGCCGCCGACGCGGGCTTGCGTCGTGTGCGCCAGTAGACGATGCCGAGCACGAGATACCACGGCAGCAACAGGATCAGCGAAAGGTTCAGCGCGATCAGCGGGCTCATGGCGTCATCCGAGTACGCCGTGCGGCTGGATGAAGCCGCTCGCGATTCCGGCGAGCACGAGCAGGATCAGCGCGACCGACAGCGCGATGCGCCGCGTCAGTGCCTTGACCATGCGGCCGCTGCCGCCCTTGTCGGTCATCATGAAGTACAGGCCAGCGCCGAGGTTGTAGACGATGACGGCGAGGAAGCCGAGCGCTATCAGGGTTTTCATGCGGTGTTCCGTTGCAGTGCGTGGGCGAGCGCGCCGAGTTGCCGCAGCGCGGGCAGGACATCGGCCGTCGCGTGCCCGCAGTTGATGCGCAGACAGTCGCTGAAGCGATGGTCGGGAGAAAAAATGTGCCCTGGCGCGATGCCGATGCCGTGGTGCAGCGCGGACTGGTGCAGGGCCATGGTGTCGACGCCGGTCGGCAGCGCGAGCCAGAGGAAATAGCCGCCGCGCGGCCGGGTCAGTCGCGTGCCCGCCGGGAACGCCGCCTCGATCGCCTGCATGGCGGCACTCATACGCGCCATCAGCGCCGTGCGCAGGCGGCGCAGGTGGCGGTCGTATCCGCCCTCCTCGAGGTAGTGCAGCAGCGCGGTCTGAGCCGGCACCGAGGCCGCCATGGTCGTCATCAGGACGAGGCGCTGTATGCGCTGCGCCTGGCGACCCGCGGCGATCCAGCCGACGCGATAGCCCGGCGCCAGGCATTTGGAGAACGACGAGCAGTGCAGCACCAGTCCGGCCTCGTCGTAGGCCTTGGCCGGGCGTGGCCGTTGCGCGCCGAAATACAGTTCCGCATAGACGTCGTCTTCGATCAGCGGCACTTCGTGCCGTGCCAGCAGTGCGACCAGCGCGCGCTTGTGCGCTTCTGGCATGAGGCTGCCGAGCGGATTCTGGAACGTCGGCATCAGCCAGCAGGCGGCGACGCGCTGCCGCGACAGGGCCTCGGCCAGCGCCTCGAGGTCGATGCCGCGTTCCGGATCGGTGCGGATCTCCAGCGCCTTGAGCTTGAGCCGCTCGATCGCCTGCAGCGCCGCGTAGAACGCGGGTGATTCGATGATGACGGTATCGCCGGGCTGGGTCACCGCCTGGAGCGCCGCATTGAGTCCTTCGAGAGCGCCGGTGGTGACGACGATCTCGTCGGGCTGCAGGCGAATCCCGTCGATGCGGTAGCGCAGCGCGATCTGTTCACGCAGGCGCGGATTTCCCGGTGAGAGGTTTTCCACAATGCTGCCAGGGTCGAGCCGGCGCAGGCCCTTGGCCATCGCCTTCGCCAGTTGCGCGAGCGGAAACAGGTCCGGCCCGGGAAAGGCCGAACCCAGCGGCGCGATGCCGCTGGAGCGCGCCGCGCGCAATACCTCGAACACGAGATCACTCATCGCGACCTCGTTCGCCTCGCGGCCCGGCGCGGTGACTGCCAGCTCGCTCGCGGCAGTCGTCATCGGCGCGGATACGTAGAAACCGGACTGTGGCCGCGCGTGGATCAATCCTTCGCGTTCGAGGCGCTGGTAGGCCTGGAACACGGTCGATGCGCTGACGCCGCGGCGCGCGCGGGTTTCGCGCACCGACGGCAGGCGCTCGCCCGGAGTGAGCTGGCCGTCGCGGATCAGCGCGGCGATCTCGTCGGCGTACTGGTCATAGAGTTTCATCGCTCAGCGCTCGTCGATGCCGCCCCAGGCGTCGACGTCGCTGGCGCTCACGGGGCGTGCGTCCCGCCCCCAGCGTGCGCGCAGCGTGCTGACGAGGGCGGCGACGTCGGCAGCCGACAGCGTCTGGGCGTACGGCGGCATGGTCCAGGGCTGCGGATTCTGCGGCGTGGCCGGTCCGACCGCGCCGAACAGGGTCAGCTTGATCGCGTTGATCGGATCCGGGCCGGTGATCGCCGAGGACGCCTGCAGCGATGGGTACTTGCCCGCTTCGCCGCGGCCGTCCTGGCCGTGGCAGTCGGCGCAGTGCTCGGCGTAGAGCCGGTCGCCGAGTGCGCGCTGCTCCGCCGGCAGGTCCCACGCCGGCGCTTCGCGCCGCGACGGCGGCGCAGGTGCCAGCGTGCGCAGATAGGCTTCCATCGCGTCGGCATCGGCGACATCGAGGTGCTGCAGGTTCTGCGCGATCACATCGGCCATCTTGCCGTAGGCCGCGTGGCCGTCGATGGAAGCGCCGCGCAGGTAATGCGCCAGCGCGCCCGGCGGATAGCGAGCCAGCGTCCGCGCGTCGAGCGCGGGGGCGTACCAGCCCGACACCCTGCCACCATCGAGCCGGGTGCCCCCGGCCAGCGACGAAAACGTGCCGCGGGTGCCATGGCAGACCGCGCAATGGCCGATGCCATTGACGAGTGCCGCGCCGCGCTGCAGTGCCGATACTGCCGTCGTTGCGGGGCGTGGCGGCGCAGGACGGTAGTACAGCAGCCGCCAGGCGGTCATCGCGCCCGGCAGGCTGGCCGGGAATTCGAGCCGGTCTGCGGCGGGTGTCTGTGCGACGGGGGGCAGCGTGGCGAGAAAGGCGTACAGCGCGTCCAGCTCCGCATCGTCGAGCAGGGCAAAGTTCGCATACGGGAATACCGGCGCCTGTACGCCGTTGCGGCTGACGCCGTGGCGCATCGCGTGGCGGAATTCGGCCAGCGACCACGCGCCGATGCCGTGCTGCACGTCCGGCGTGAGATTGCTGCTGTGGATCGTGCCGTAGGGTGTGGCGAAGGCGCGTCCGCCCGCGTAAGCCGCGCCGCCGTGGGTCGTGTGGCAGCCGCCGCAATTGCCGATCTGGGCGAGCCGGCGGCCGTGTTGGATCAATGCCGCATCGGCGGACACGACGCGGGCGATGCCGGTGGGCACACGGAACGGGGCCATGCCGCCTTGCTGCAGGAACATCAGGCCGATCCAGCCCGCGGCCAGCAGCACCAGCGGCAGCAGCACGATAGTGGCGAACAGCAGGCGTCGGCGCAGCGTCATGGCTGCACCGGCGCGTGTGGCAGATCGGCACAGGCCAGTGGCGGCAGGAAACTGCCTGCTGCGGCCGGCCGTTGCGGCTCGTCGTGCACCTGCACCGACAGCCATGTCGCGATCGCGCGGATCTCGCCCGGATCGAGCGCTCGCGCGATTCCGGCCATGCAGTCCGGCGCCTGCGCCGTGCGCACGCCCGTGCGCCAGCCGCCGAACTGCGCGACCACGTATTCCTCGGGCAACCCGACGAGGCCTGGGATGGCGGGTTCGAGACCGGCCAGATCCGCGCCGTGGCAGGCGGTGCAGGCCGGTATCCGGCGCGCCGTATCGCCGTCTTCGATCAGCTGCCGCGCACGCTGCGTGAGCGCCGCATCGACGCTGTTTACGGGCTCGCCGGGCGCGCGGGTGCGCGGCGGCATCGCCGCGAAATGCTGCGCGATCGCCTGCAGATAGGCATCGTCCATGTTGCGCACGAGCCAGCCCATCTGCGGATAGTTGCGGCCGCCGTCGCGGAACGCGCGCAGCTGGCGGAACAGGTACTGCGCCGGCTTGCCGGCCAGATGCGGGTAGTAGACGGCGCCCGTCATCCCTTCGCCCCGGGCGCCGTGGCAGGCGTTGCAGGCGGCCAGGCGATCGGTCAGGTCGGCGGATTCCGGCGCCGCGGCCTGCACGGCGGAACCCAGCGACAGCAACAGCAGCAACAGATAGCGGCAATGTTCCATGTCGCCTATGGTGACCGGATCAGTCGGGACCGAACAGCGTCAGTTTTGACACTGTTTCACGGTATCAGTTGCGCCGCCGGCGGCGCGATTCACCCCAGACCTTCGCCCGGATCCGCCGTGCGTGTCGCGGTGATACGACGTCCGTTCATCGCCGCGCGCTGGCGCAGTCCCGATTCGATGTTCAGCACGATCTCGTCGATGTTGGCTGGCTTGCCGAAATGCGCGTCGAAGCCGGCGGACAGGGCTTCGTCGCGTTCCCCGAGCGAGGAGAATCCGGTCAAGGCCACGACATACAGGGGCGGCGCCTGCGTCAGCGCTTCACGCTGGCGCAGCTCGCGCACGAGCTGGTAGCCGTCCATGCGCGGCATGGCGATGTCGGCCACCATGACGTCGAATAGGTCGTGGCTCAGGTGTTCCAGCGCCTCGAACGCGTCGCAGGCGGTCGTCACCGTGGCTTCCAGGGCGGTGAACAGCATGCCCAGGGCATCGCGTCCGCAGGCTTCGTCGTCGACCACGAGGATGCGCACGCCTGCCAGCGACGAGGCCGGCGCTGGCGAGGACTGGCTGCCGCCGCGGGCTTCCTGCAGTGTGAGCGGCGTCAGCGGCAGGCGCACGACGAAGCGCGCGCCGCGGCCAAGCCCCGCGCTGCTGGCGATCACACTGCCGCCGTGCGCGTCGGTCAGGTTGCGCACGATGGAAAGGCCCAGACCCAGGCCGCCGAATTCGCGCGTCTTGCTGATGTCGCGCTGGCTGAAGCGGTCGAAGATGCGCGGCAATTCGTCTTCGGCGATGCCTATGCCGGTGTCGCTGACGCTGAGTTCCACATAGTTGCCGACGCGAGCAAGGCTCACGTCGACATGGCCGCCCGCCGGCGTGAACTTGACCGCGTTCTCGAGCAGGTTGCTGACGATCTGCTGCAGCCGCCGGATATCGCCGGTGACCATGATCGGCAGGGACAGGCCCGACGAGGCGACCGTCTTGCCGGCTTCGGCCGCCCGCGGCGCGAGCGCGTCGGTCAGCGCGCGCACCACGGCGGCGATATCGGTCGGCCGCAGATCCAGCACGAGACTGCCGCTGGTGATGCGCGAGATGTCGAGCAGGTCGTTGATGAGCTGCGCCTGGGTCTTGCAGCTGCGGTCGATCGCGTCAACGCCGAGCGCGACCTTCGGGTCCGCGTTGGTGACGCCGATGACACGCAGCACCTGTAGCCAGTTCGCGATGACGTTGAGCGGCGCGCGCAGTTCATGGCTGACGAGGGCGAGAAAATCGTTTTTTGCGGCATTGGCGCGCTCGGATTCGGCGCGTGCCCGGTTGGCCACGTCGAGTGCGATCTTCAGGTGATGGATGTCCTGGAACGCGAGCACCGCGCCCTCGATGCGGCTTTCGCTGGTCTGGTAGGCGCGTGCCCAGAGGATGAACCAGCTGCCGTGGTGGTCCTGCACTTCGCGCTCGACCGGCCGCAGTTCCTGCAGCGCCTCGTTGAAAGCGGAGTCGAGGACCGCGCCGGGGAACATGCCGGCGGCCAAACAACTGCCGGCGCTCGCTTCGGTCAGCCCGAACAGTTCTGCCGCGGCGGGTGAGAAATGCCGCACGTTCTGTTCGCGATCGAGCATCAGCACCGGCACCGGAATGCCGCGTATCAGGTTGCTCAGATCGTCGTTGAGCGCGACCAGCTGTTCATTGCCCTGCCGCAGCTCCTCGTTGAGCGACGTCAGGTGTGTATTGGCCTGTTCCAGGTCGCGCTTGGCTTCCTTGAGTTCCTCGTTGGCGCTCTGCAGCTCTTCGTTGGCCGAGAGGATTTCCTCGTTCGCGGTACGCAGTGCCTCGCTGGTCGCATCGTATTCCGCGACCAGATTGCGCAGCTGCGCGCGGGTCTGTTCCAGCTCGTCGCCGAGCACGCGGACATAGCGTTCCAGGTCTTCGTTGCGCGCGTCGGAACTCGACGCCGCCGGTGGTTCCGCGTCGCGCGTGGCGCAGGCCTGCACCGAGACCAGGAAATAGCGTTCGGTGCCGCCGGCCGGGATCGGCACGACGTCCAGCGTGCAGTGCTGATCGCCCAGACGTACGCGTTCGCGCCGTACCGGAAGCTTGCCGCGCACCGCCTCCATGAGCGCCGCGCGCACGTCGACCTGCAGTTCCGCGCGCACCAGCCGCGCGAGCGACAGCGCGGCGTCGCCGCTGGTAGGCTGCAGCAGATGCGCGGTATCGCCGCGGAACTGTACGACGCGGCCGTTCGCGTCGACCACGAATCCGGGCGGCGCATAGCGCGCGAGCGCGAGGCGGTCGACGAGGCTTTCGAGCGAAGCCTGCGTGCCGTCGGTGGGCGCGGCCACCGCGCTGGTCGGCAATTCGGTGAACGAGAAGCCGCGGACCGGCGGGCGCGTGATCTGGCGGCGCCGGTACAGGCTCAGCGCCGGCTCGCGGTCTTCGAACAGCTCCGCATCGGCGGTTTCGGACGGCCCCAGCAACAGGTGCCCGCCGCGGCGCAGCGCGTAGAAGAACACATCGAACGCCTGGCGCTTGGCCGACTTGCGCAGATAGATCAGGAAATTGCGCGCCGAGACCAGATCGACGTTGGAGAACGGTGCATTCGAGAACACGTCGTGTGCGGCGAACACGCACATCTCGCGCACCGGCTTGGCGATGCGCCAGCCTTTGTCGTCGCGTACGAAGTAGCGCGAACGCAGGTATTCCGGCACCGACGCCAGCGCGGTGGCGTCGTAGCAGCCGGCGCGCGCATGCTGGATCGCGCGTTCGTTGATATCGCTGCCAAAGATCTGCACTTTGCGCGAGATGCCGGCGACCTGCAGCGTGTGGTGCAGCAGGATCGCGATCGAATACGCCTCCTCGCCGGTGGAGCAGGCCGGCACCCAGATGCGGATCGCGTCGGCCGTGCGGTCGAGCAGGTCAGGAAATATGTGCTGTTCCAGCGCGACGACGAATTCCTGGTCGCGGAAGAACGCGGTGACGCCGATCAGCAGGTCGTCGCGGAACGTGGACAGCTCGCCGACGTCGTCGCGCAGCACGCCGAGATAAGCCGACAGATCCCCGCGCGAGCGCAAGAAGGCGCGGCGCAGAAGGCGACGGCGCACGTTGGCGTCCTTGTAGTAACGCAGGTCCAGGCCGAGCTGCGTTTGCACCAGCGCGAGCGCTTCGGCGATGAGTGCGGCCTCGTCGTGTGGTGGCGTCGCGACGTCGCCGGGGCCGAAGAAGCGCTCCAGCACGGCGCCGATCTCCTCGGGCACGAGGATCTCGTCGGCTAGGCCTTCCTCGATCAGCGCCTGCGGCATGCCGTCGTGCTCGGCGCTCTGCGGCGCCTGGGCGATGACCAGGCCGCCGTCAAGCTTGACCGCGGCGGCGCCGGCCACGCCGTCGCTGCCGATGCCCGACAGCACCACGGCCGCGACGCAGACATCGTCCTGCGCCGCGGCGGATTCCAGGAACCGGTCGATGGCGTGATTGGCGCCGGGCGGTCGTGCGGCGATCTGTGCGCAGCGCTCGTGCACGCCGGCTACTTCGCCGGGACTCAGCACATAGACGGTCGCGTCCTCCAGCCGTTCGCCGTGAACGAGCGCGCGCAGCGGCAGCGGCGTGGCCTTCTGCAGGATTTCCGTCAGGACGCTTTCGTGCGTTGGATCGAGGTGGGGGATCACCACCGTGACGAATTGCGGGCGTTCCGGCAGTCCTGCCAGGGTGCGTTTGAGCGCGTCGATGCCACCGGCGGAAGCGCCCAGCACGGCAACCCTCCACGAGGCCGACGGCTCGTCTTCTGCAGTGCCGGCGCGCTCTTCACTCATGGTTGATCTCTTCGACTGGCCAGGGACCGGACCGGTCGTTGCCTCTCGCGGCGGCAGCAGGCCCGCGGCGATTCTAATGCCGAGGCACCGACGAGCGAGACTCGTCGCGAGTCCGATGAGCCTGCTTGTAGCCAGGATTGTGTCGAAGGGGCGTGACGTGGGCCGCATTGCGCTGATGCGCGGAATGCGGCCAATATGATGATTGCGGCCATCGGCCCGTGTCGTTGGTTGCGGCAGCAACCGCGCGCCTGACGGGCGCGAAGACTTGCGCAAGGTCGCAGGAATCGTCACGGAAAGGGGAAGCCGAAGTATGGAAACGCGCATCTGGGCGGCCACATTGGCCTGCCTGTTTCTGCTGGCTGGCTGCAGGCTGCCGGAGCAGGGGCAGGCCGATGTCATGCGCATGGAAACTTACGATCAGCAAACGCAGAAGGTGGCACAGCAGCAAGCCGAAACCGATCGTCAGATGAAACAGTACGACGCGCAGATGAAGCGGGCGGAAGATCAGGCGCGGCGCATGGATCTGCTGCTCAAGCGATGGGAGGAGCAGGCCAACCGCTACGACGCGATACTCGATCGCTGGGAAAAGCAGGGTAGGCCGGACCCGCAGAGACGCTGATCGCAGCCCTGTCTGCATGACATTGTCTGCTGCCTGCTCGCAGGCAGCGCCGAAAGCGGGACGGCGGCGTCCGCCGGAATTGCGCCGTCCCGCCGAGACCTTAGCGCGCCGGCGCGTAGTTCACCGGCACCCAGCGATAGCCGGTTCCCTCGGCATTGATGTAGCCGATGCCGGGGAACGACAGATGCGCCGCGGCGATCAGGCGGCCGTCCTTCGCGGCCGCATCGAACGCCTTGCGGCGGTCGGCGGCGGCAGTCTTGCTGTCGCTGTCGAAGGCGATCACGACTTCCGGGTGCGGGAACTGCACCGCGCCGACGTGGATCATGTCGCCGATCACTTCGAGCTTCTGCTGTCCGCTTTCGATCAGATAGCTGTTGTGGCCTGGCGTATGGCCGTGCTGCGCGACGCTGCGGATGCCCGGCGTCAATTCGGTATCACCCTCGAACGGCTTGAACTTGCCGGCCTTCGCGTACGGATTGATCGCGTCCTGCGCCATCTTGAAGAACGGCTTGCTGCCTTCGGCCGCCGCGGCCATGGTGGCTTCGTCGAGCCAGAAGCCGGCGTCGGCCTTGTCGACGCGCACGATGGCGTTGGGGAAATTCGGCTTGCCGTCGGTCGACAGGTTGCCGACATGATCGCCATGCAGGTGGGTGATGTAGATCTCGTCGACCTGCGCCGGCGTATAGCCCGCGCTCTTGAGGCTCTGCATCAGCTTGCCGCCATGCTCGCCCATGCTGCCGGCGCCACCCGTGTCGATCAGCACGAGTTTCGTGCCGGTGTTGACGAGGAACGCATTCATCGATGTGACCACCGGCTCGTGGATGTGCACGGCGGCGAGGTCCTGCGTGATCTGCTCGACGCTGCGGCCCTGCAGCAGCTTGGTCGGTTCGAGATTGAGCCAGCCGTCGGACAGCGCGGTGACCTCGAACGCGCCGACCGAAATGCGGTAGTAGCCGGGCTGCGTCTTTACCGCGGGCGCTGCGGCGAGCGCGGGGAAGGCGACGGCTGCCAGGACGGCAGGGGCGAGAAACAGCGTGGCCAGGCGATGCGAGACAGGCGTGCGGCGAGCGCGTACGGACGGCATGGAAGTTCTCCGGTAAATCAGGTTGTTGGCGGGGAAGAGCGCGACGGGGGCAAGTCTTGCGTGAGGTCGCGGCAAGCGTAAACGGCCGTTTGCCAGGGCGAAAGGTGGAAAACCGCCGCGTCTGCGGCGCCCCAATAGCGTCGGGGCCGGCACCGCAGCGTTCGACGCACGAGGCAGAGCGTGCATCGATCCCCGCAAGGCCTGCGTCAAGGCACGGTCGTCGCCGTGACGCCGCGCGCGGACGCTGGGTGTTTTTCAGACGAGTTCGGGTTCGCGTCCCACGTCGGCGCCGTCCGGCGGGGCGGGCGCCGCGTTGACCGCCTTGGCGATGCCGGCGAGCGTGGTCCTCGCCGTGTCGCGCGCCTGCTTGGCCTGTTCGCATTCGCGCCGCTTGTCGGGGCAGAGCATCTGCATGTAGTCGGCGTCGTAGTCGAAGCGCTCGACCAGGAAGTCGACGAACGCGCGCACCTTCGGCGACTGCACGCGGCCGCGCGGGAACACCGCGTTGAGTTCGTATTCCGAGCCGTTCCAGGCCGGCAGCACGCGGCGCAGGTAGCCGGCTTCGACGTAGGGTTTCACCATCACGTCGTTGGCCAGCATCAATCCTTCGCCGCCGACCAGCGCGCCGCGCAGGCCGGCCGGGTCGTTGGCGACGAACACCGGGTCTATGCGGTATTCAACCAGCCCGCTGCCGTCGTCCAGCGGCCAGTAGAAGCTGCCGTTGCGGCGCTGCTTGTTCATTGCCAGCGCGCGGTGGTGCTGCAGATCGTCCGGATGCAGTGGCTCTCCATGCTTTTTCAAATAATCCACACTGGCAAAGATCTGCGTGCGCAGGGTGGCCAGCTTGCGTGCGACGAGGTTGGAATCGGGCAGCTGGCCGACGCGCAGCGCGATATCGATTTCCTTGTCGATGATGTCGAGCGGCTCGTTGGTGAGCAGCATTTCCACGCGTACCTCCGGATGGCGCGCGTGGAATTCGCCGAGCAGCGGCGCGATGCGTTCGATACCGAAGGAGTAGGGCGCGGTGATGCGCAGCCAGCCGCGCGGCCCGCCCTGCAACTGGCTGACGGCGCTTTCCGCCTCGGCGAGCTCGCGCGCGATGCGCTGGCAGTGTTCGAAGTAGATGTTGCCGGCTTCGGTGAGGCCGAGCTTGCGTGTGGTGCGATGCAGCAACTGCGCGCCGAGGCGCGTTTCGAGTTCCTGCACCTTGCGGCTCACGGTGGTCTTGGGCAGGCGCAGGGTCTTGGCGGCGGCGATGAAGCTGCCTTGCTCCACCACTTTGACGAAGATCAGGGTGTCGTTGAGATCGCGGGACATGGCGGAACCTCCGGACGAGGGGGAATGGGCCATTGGCCCACTGCGGGGACAATTATTCCCCGATTTGGTGGCTAATCAAGCGCCGGCGGGAGGACTACCTTGTGCCCCGTCGTATCCAGCGAGACCTGCAATGTCCTCCGCCACCGTCCGCCGCCTGCTGTTTGCCGTCGCCGCCGCCATCGTTCTGGCGGGTTGGTGGCTGCGCTCGACTGCCCCCCGCCTGGCCGCGATTCCCGAGGCTGCAGCTCGTTTTTCACTGTTCTTCGGGCTGCTGGGCCTTACCTTGCTAGCGGCGTCCGGAAGCGACGCCCGGCGTTCGCCGTCGCGCGGTCGAAACTGCGCCATCATCCCGTTCGCGGGAGAAAAAATCCCATGAACGGGACAATACTTTCGCCGCTCGTCGTGCTCGACGCGGCCGGTCCGATCGGCGGCGGTGTCGTCGCCGCGGCGGTTGCGGCGCATTGGCCGCTGGTCGCGGTCGATTCCGATCCCGCCGCGCTGCGCGTACTCGCTGCGGCCTATCCGCAGGCCGCGCTGACCTTGCTGCAGGGCTGCGCACGCGATGAAGCGACTGCGGCGAAACTCTCTGCTGCACTGCGGTCGCTCGATCTGCCGCTGGGTGGCGTCATCGCCGCGGTCGACGGCGAGCTGCTGCGCGGTCGCCTGCTCGACCTGCCGGTGGATGCGAGCTGCCGCCGCTTCGAGGCGGCGCTCGCGCCGCAACTCGCCGCGGCACGTCACCTGCTGCCCCTGCTCGCCGATGGCGGCCGCGGCGCCGGCTATGTGCTGGTCGGCGGTCCCGGCGGCGTCAATCCCTGGGCTGGCTACGGCCATCCGTCCGTCACCGAGGCAGCGCTGCGCATGCTCGCGCGCGTGCTCCATGGCGAGGCGCGTCCGCTCGGCGTGCGCGTGCAACTGCTCTCGCTGGATACCCCCGCCTGGGGCGTGCACGCGGGCCTGCCGCGGGCGGACTGGCCGAGTGCGCTCGATATCGGCAGGCATGCGCTCGAGCTGTTCGGTCCCGGCGCGCCGACCGACGCCATCGTCGAGTTCAGCACCCGGCGTGCAGCCGTCGATCGCCACGACATCTCTACTCCGGGCAGCGACCAGCGCGATGCGCGCGCGCTGCCCGGCACCGTTTCGAACACGTCACATCACGAGGTTTCGCCATGACTGCGCCTGCCCCCTCCAACCCGAAACACCTGTCTCGCGTGGCCACGCGCCTGTCGCTGGTCGCGCTCGCGCTGGTCGCGGCCATTGGCGTCGGCCTGTCCGGCTGCTCCAGCACGGCGGCACCGGCCGCGCCGCCGCCGCCCGACGTCAGCGTCGCCGCCGTCGTCGCTAAACCGGTGCGGCAGTGGGACGACTTCACCGGCCGCATCGGCGCGGTGGAAATGGTCGAGCTGCGCGCGCGCGTCAGCGGCTACGTGCAGCGTGTCGCCTACGAGGAAGGCCAGGAGGTCAAGAAGGGCGACCTGCTTTTCGTGATCGACCCGCGACCGTATCGCGCCGTGCTCGATCGCGCGCTGGCCGACCTCGACCGCGCACGCGCCGAAGCGCGTCTCGCGCAGGCGCAGGATGCGCGTGCGCAATCGCTGATCGAGGCCAAGGCGATCTCGCGCGAGGAATTCGAGACGCGCAAGGCCGCCACGGCACAGGGCGGTGCCGGCGTACGCGCCGCCGAAGCTGCGGTCGCTGCCGCGCAGCTGGACCTGACCTTCACCGAAGTGCGCTCGCCGATCGACGGCCGCGCCGGGCGCGCCGCCATCACGCAGGGCAATCTCGCCCAGGCCGACGCGACCTTGTTGACCACGGTCGTGTCGCAGGATCCGGTCTACGTCAATTTCGAGAGCGACGAACAGGCCTACCTGCGCTATCTGGAACTGGCGCGCAAGGGCGAACGCAGCGGCAGCCACAATCCGGTGCGCGTCGGCCTGGCCAACGAAGACGGCTATCCGCACGAAGGCACCGTCGACTTCGTCGACAACCAGGTCGATGCGGCCACAGGTACGATTCGCGCGCGCGCCATCCTGCGCAATCCCGACCGCGTCTTCACGCCCGGCCTGTTCGCGCGCGTGCAGCTCGAAGGCAGTGCCGAGTTCCAGGCGCTGCTGATCGACGACAAGGCCGTGCTGACCGACCAGGACCGCAAGTACGTCTACGTGCTCGGCGAGCAGAACAAGGCCATGCGCAAGGACGTCGTGCTCGGCCGCACCGTCGAAGGCCTGCGCGTCGTGCAGTCGGGCCTGCAGGCGCAGGAAAAAGTCATCGTGCACGGCGTGCAGAAAGTGTTCTTCCCGGGCATGCCGGTCACGCCGACGCTGATCGAGATGGGTGCTGCGGCGCCGCCACCGCAGCAAGTCGCAGTGCATTGAGGCAAACCGGCCGGGACAGACGCGCCGCCTGCGGTTGGCGTTCGTCCCGGCAGCCGCAAGCGGCGTGTCGCCGCCGCCGTGATCATTTCGCCGACGCGTCGCCGCCAGCGCCGTGAAGGCTCCGTATTGCAAGGATTCCACTCATGGATTTCTCCCGCTTTTTCATCGACCGGCCGATTTTCGCGGCCGTGCTGTCGATCGTCATATTCGCCGCCGGCCTGATCGCGATACCGCTGCTGCCGATCGGTGAATATCCCGAGGTCGTGCCGCCGTCGGTCGTCGTGCGCACCGTGTATCCGGGCGCCAATCCCAAGGTCATCGCCGAGACCGTCGCCACGCCGCTGGAGGAGTCCATCCGCGGCGTCGAAGGCCTGATGTACGTGAAGTCGGTCGCGAGTTCCGACGGCGTGCTGCAGATCACGGTCACCTTCCGCGCCGAAGTCGACGCGGACGAGGCGACCGTGCGCGTGCAGAACCGCGTCAACCAGGCGCTCGCGCGCCTGCCCGAGGATGTGCGGCGCCAGGGCGTGACCACGCAGAAGCAGTCACCGGTGTTCCTCATGGTCGTGCACCTGGTCTCGCCGACCGGCAAGTACGACACGCTGTATCTGCGCAACTACATGCGCATGAACGTGAAGGACCAGATCGCGAGCATCCCTGGCGTCGGCGAGGCGCAGCCGTTCGGCGGCGGCGACTACGCCATGCGCCTGTGGCTGGATCCGGACAAGGTCGCCTCGCGCGGCCTGACCGCGGGCGACGTGGTCCGCGCCGTGCGCGAGCAGAACATCCAGGTCTCCGCCGGCCAGCTCGGCGCCGAGCCCATGCCCAACGGCAGCGAGTTCCTGACCCTGATCAATGCCAAAGGCCGTCTGAGCACGACCGAGGAATTCGGCAACATCGTGCTCAAGAGCGGCGAAGGCGGTGAGATCGTGCGCCTGGCCGACGTCGCGCGGATCGAACTCGCTGCGGGCGACTACTCCATGCGCGCGCGCCTCGACGGCATGAATGCCGCGGCAATCGGCGTGTTCCAGGCGCCGGGCGCCAACGCGCTGCAGATCCGTGACGAGGTGATCCGGCGCATGGACGACATGTCCAAGCGCTTCCCGCCGGGCATCGAGTACAAGTCGATCTACGACACCACGATGTTCGTACGCGATTCGATCAAGTCGGTCATCACGACGCTGTTCGAAGCCACCTTGCTCGTGGTGCTCGTCGTGATCCTGTTCCTGCAGACCTGGCGCGCCTCGATCATTCCGCTGCTGGCCGTGCCGGTGTCGGTAGTGGGCACGTTCGCCGCGCTGTATCTGCTCGGCTTCTCGATCAACACGCTGACCTTGTTCGGCCTCGTGCTCGCGATCGGCATCGTCGTCGACGACGCGATCGTGGTCGTGGAGAACGTCGAACGGCACATCGAGAAAGGCGCGGCGCCGCTGCATGCGGCGCACCTGGCGATGCGCGAAGTCTCCGGCCCGATCATTGCGATCGCGCTGGTGCTGTGCGCGGTGTTCGTGCCGATGGCGTTTCTCAGCGGCGTCACCGGCCAGTTCTACAAACAGTTCGCGGTGACCATCGCGATCTCCACGGTGATCTCGGCGATCAACTCGCTGACCCTGTCGCCGGCGCTGGCCGCGCGCCTGCTCAAGCCCCATGGCGCGGCCAAGGACGCGCCGACGCGACTGATCGACCGCGCGTTCGGCTGGCTGTTCCGCCCGTTCAACCGGTTCTTCAACACCAGTTCGGCGCGCTACGAAAAAGGCGTTTCGCGCGTGCTCGGCCGGCGCGGCATGGTGTTCGCGGTCTATGCGGTGCTGCTGCTGTCTACCGGACTGATGTTCCAGATCGTGCCGCGTGGCTTCATCCCGGTGCAGGACAAGTCCTACATCATCGCTGGCGTGAAGATGCCGGAAGGCGCGTCGATCGAGCGCACCGACGCGGCCCTGAAGAAGATCGCCGACGTCGCGATGCGCATCGAAGGCGTTGCCAACGAAGTCGCTTTCCCAGGCCTGAACCCGTTGCAGTTCAGCAATACGCCGAACATCGGCGTGACGTTCTTCAACCTCAAGCCGTTCAGCGAGCGCAGCCGCAGTGCGGCCGAGATCAATGCCGAACTCAGCATGAAGATTTCCGCCATCCAGGAAGGCCTCGCGTTCTCGCTGCTGCCGCCGCCGATCCAGGGGCTCGGCAACGGCTCGGGCTATTCGCTCTACGTCGAAGACCGCACCAACCTCGGCTACGGCGCGCTGCAAAGCACGGTGCAGGCGTTCCAGGGCGCGGCGATGCAGACGCCGGGTCTGGGCTTCGTCAACAGCAGCTACCAGGCCAACGTGCCGCAGCTCGACGCCGAGGTCGACCGCGTCAAGGCCAAGGCGCAGGGCGTGCCGCTGAACGAGCTGTTCGACACGCTGCAGACCTATCTCGGGTCGGCCTACGTCAACGACTTCAACCTGTTCGGCCGCACCTGGCAGGTCATCGCCCAGGCCGACGGCCAGTTCCGTGACAGCGTCGAGGACATCGCCAACCTGCGCACGCGCAACGTCAACGGCGAGATGGTGCCGATCGGCAGCATGGTCAAAGTGCAGCAGACCTTCGGTCCCGACCCGGTCATCCGCTATAACGGCCATCCCGCCGCCGACCTCATGGGCGAAGCCGATCCGACGCTGCTGTCCTCGGCCCAGGCGATGGAAAAACTTGAGGAACTCGCTAGCCAGGTATTGCCCAACGGCATGGCGATCGAGTGGACCGACCTGAGCTACCAGCAGGCCTCGCAGGGCAATGCGGCGCTGATCGTGTTCCCGCTCGCGGTGCTGCTTGCCTTCCTCGTGCTGGCCGCGCTGTACGAGAGCTGGACGCTGCCGCTCGCGGTGATCCTGATCGTGCCGATGTGCATGCTGTCCGCGCTGATCGGCGTCTGGATGACCGGCGACAACAACGTGTTCGTGCAGGTCGGCCTGGTCGTGCTGATGGGACTGGCGTGCAAGAACGCGATCCTGATCGTCGAATTCGCGCGCGAACTCGAAATGCAGGGCCGCAGCATCGTCGAGGCCGCGCTGGAATCCTGCCGCCTGCGCCTGCGCCCGATCGTGATGACCTCGATCGCGTTCATCGCCGGCACCGTCCCGCTGCTGTTTGCCCACGGCGCCGGCGCCGAAGTGCGCCAGGCCACGGGCATCACCGTGTTCGCCGGCATGCTCGGCGTCACCCTGTTCGGCCTGTTTCTCACGCCGGTGTTCTACGTCGCGCTGCGCAAGCTCGCCGGCACGAAGCTGGGCAGCCACGGCAGCCCCGCGCTGGAGATCGTCCATGCATAAGTTCACTGCTTCCCGCCTGCGTTTTCCGACGCTTTCGCTGCTCGCGCTGGCGTTGAGCGCCTGCGCAGTCGGTCCGGAGTTCGTGCGGCCGACGACGCAGACCTCGGCGGCCTTCGCCCGCGCCGACGCGTCGGTGGGCGCAGATACTTCGCCCGTCGACCTGCTCGAATTCTGGCGCGGCTTCGAGGATGCGCAGCTGACCGCGTTGGTCGAGACCGCGCTCGCGGAGAACCACTACCTGAAGATCGCGCTCGCGCGCTACGACCAGGCCAACGCGCTGCTGCGCGGCGCGAAGTTCGACCAGTTCCCGACCGTGACGGCCAACGCCGAAGCAGCGCATGCGTTGTCCTCGGCCGACCAGGCGCCGGGCCTGACGCGTGCGCAGCGCGACGGCGAGCGCTACAGCGCGGGCATCGCCGCGAGCTGGGAGCTCGACCTGTTCGGGCGCATCCGCCGCGGCGTCGAGGCCAGCCGCGCGGACGCTGCGGCCAGCGCGGCGGATCTGCAGGCCGTGCAGGTCGCCGTCGTCGGCGAAGTCGCGCGCACCTACGTGGAATTGCGCGGCCTGCAGGAACGTCTGCGTGTCGCGCAGGAAAACGCGGGCACGCAGCGTGAAACCCTGCGTCTCGTCGACACGCGAGTGAACGCCGGTCGCGGCACCGGGTTCGACACCGCCCGCGTGCGGGCGCAGCTCGAAGCGACGCAGGCGCGCGTGCCGGCGCTCGAAGGCGCCGTTGCGGTCGCGTTGCATAGGCTGGCCGTGCTCACGGGCCGGCCGCCGGCAGCGCTGATCGCGGACTTCACGCCGCAGCGCGCATTGCCGTCATTGCCGGCCCGGCTCGATCCAGGCACGCCGGGCGACGTGCTGCGCCGCCGCCCCGACGTCGTCGCCGCCGAATATCGCCTGCATGCGGCCACCGCGCGCATCGGCGTCGCCACGGCCGACCTGTTCCCGCGCTTCACGCTGGGCGGGCTGCTGGGCACGCAGGCGATCGACAGCAGCGCGCTGTTCGAAGGCGGCAGCGCGACGCACCTCGTCGCACTCGGCATCGACTGGTCCTTTCTCGACCTCGGCCGCGTGAATGCGCGCATCGCCGCGGCGGATGCGCAGGCGGTCGGTGAGCTCGCGAACTATCGCAAGACCGTGCTGCTCGCGCTGGAAGACACGGAGAACGCGCTCGTGCGCTACGCCTACGCCCGGCGCGAGGATGCGCATCTCGACCGCGCCGCTATCGACAGCGCCGAGGCGGCGCGTCTGGCGCGATTGCGTTTCGACGCCGGCGCGGCCGACCTGCTCGAAGTGCTCGACGCAGAGCGCACGCGTCTGCAGGCCCAGGACGCGTTCGCTGACGCGCGCACGCGCAGCATCGTCGGCGCGATCGGTGTGTACAAGGCGCTCGCCGGCGGATGGCCCGGCACGCTGCCGTTGCGCGAGCCGATCGCCGGGCGCTGAACGGTACGGGCGGCCACGGCGCGCGGAGATGGGCATCGTCTGCGTCGTGGCCGTCGCGAATCGGCGGCGCGAGGCGATGTCCGCTCAGCGTGGCCGCATCGCGCGCGTCGCGGTGATCGACCGATCTGCACGCTTGCCGAATCCACTGTTACGGTCGTGTGTCGCAGGGAAACGCGGCAGTGCGCGGCTGCCGGTGGTCGCAGTCAGCGACACGTCGCAGTGGATTCACGCCCGCGTCCCTTTCGGCCGTCATGCTGTGCGCAACGGTGGCAGCATGGCCATCATCGGATCGTCGCCGCATGCCCCGTCGCCGCACTGGTGCCAGCGCACTGAAATCCTGGACGTCCGCGATGCGAGCGGCGTTGCGGCTCGCCGCTACCGCGTCGGCGGCGAGCCGGCGCATGGCCACAGCGATGGGACAGACGCGGACAAAGCCCAAGCCTGCTGTGAAGAAGGTCGCGGCAAAGACCGGCCAGCGCAGCGTGACAAACGGCCGCGCGCCCAGGCGCGGCACGGCGAAGAATGGTGCAACCACGCGCGACGCGAAGCCGATCGGTACCTCGCGTAGCCGGACCGCCGCCCGATCGCCGGCATCCGCGCAGGCCCGGCCTGCGGGTGCTGCCACGCTGCAGGCCGGCGCGATGGAGACAGGCCGCTTCCGCAACGCGTCGGGCACGCGCGCCTTTCGTCTCTACCGGCCGACCACGCCGCCGGCAGGAGGAACGCGGCCGCCGCTGCTCGTGATGCTGCACGGCTGCGCGCAGGGCGCCGAGGGTTTCGTGGCGACGACGCGCATGCCGGCTGAAGCGGAAGCCTACGGCTGCTGGGTGCTGTATCCCGAGCAGTCCGTCAGCGCCAACCGTCATCGCTGCTGGAATTGGTTCGATCCCGCGCACCAGCAGCGCGGCGCCGGCGAGCCGGCCATCCTCGCGGGCTTGGTCAAGAAGATGATTCGCGTCCACGGGCTGGATGCTGGTCGGGTCTTCGTTGCCGGTCTTTCGGCCGGCGGTGCGCTGGCCGTGGTGCTGGGCCGCACGTATCCGGATCTGTTCCGCGGTGTTGGCGCCTGTGCCGGCATGCCGTATGCGTCCGCGCGCACGGCGACGACGGCCGTGCTCGCAATGCGCGGACGCCACCGGCCCGCGCACGAGACCGACGATGCGACTGGCGCGGCAAGTCAGCCCGTGCGTACCGTGGTGATCCACGGCGAGCGCGACCGCACCGTCGTGCCGCGCAACGCTGACGCACTGGTCACCCAGGCGCTGCAGCCGTTCGGCGTGACGGCCGCCGACAGTGAATCCGGGATTTCCAGCGGCCGTGCGTTCACCTGCATCCGGCATCGGACGGCCGACGGGTGCGTCGTAGTGGAACAGTGGAAGATCTCAGGCGCGGGTCACGCGTGGCCGGGCGGCGGTGCTGGTGCATTCTCCGATTCGCTCGGCCCGGATGCATCGGCGATCCTGCTGCGTTTCTTTCTGGGTGCCATGGCAGACGGCCCCGGCCATCGCGCGGCCGTTGGCGCGTCTACCGGGTCCGGAACCTGACCTTGCCGGCCGCGCTGCCACCGATACGCCGCAGCAGTGCTGGCAACGCACGCGCATAGGCGCGCGGCAGGCCGACCTGCCAGAGCAGTTCCAGGGCATCGATCGGTGCGTCGCGATCCTGCAGATACCACGCGATCCGATCGCGCGTCGCGTAGGGGATCTGCGCCTGCCGCGCTTCGAGCACCTGCACGGCGTCGCCAATCCGCACGGTGCCGGTCGCGGTGACGCTCGCCAGATAGCCACGCTGATGCAGCAGCGCCTTGGCCGAGGCGAGGGCGGTGACACGGGCGCACGGCTCGCAATGGAAGGTGAGGCGCAGCTCGGCCGTTCCCATGCGTAACATCGTGCCCGACGGCAGGCCGTAGAGTCTGGCGCCACTGAGCACCGCGTTCTCGCGCAAGTCGCCGGGCCGCAGTCCGAGGCGTAGAAGGCTCTCGCGCTCGACGAGCAGCACATGGCGCAGCGGAGCGGCGCGCTGCGCGCCTTCGATGCCTGTCACGGGATCGAGCTGTAACTCGGAGCGCGGCTCCAGGGCGAGCCCAGGCTGCCGCTTGAGCATCAGCTGCTCGACGATCATCGGGTTCGATAGCGATGGTGATGGCGGTTGCAATGGCATGTGAGCCGCGCGGTCCGTGGCGGGAAGGGACGCATGCACAGCATGCAGCGAAGCCACCGATTCGGCACCTGCTGTGCTGCGCAAGCCGCCGGACCGTCCGATCGAAACCGTGCCGCAAGACGCATAACGAAGTCATATCGAACGGATCGCCCGTCGCCAGTCAGGCGCGCAAAGTCGTAACGCGGCACTAACGGCGTCGGGCGCATAGTGCGGACGATCCCTCCGAACCCTGCCTTTCTCGCAGCGTTCATCGACGACACTGCGTCGTCCCATCGTTCGTCTCGCCACTGTCGAGTGCATCAGCGATGTCATCCGTTCCCGTGCCGGGCGACCGCACGCCGCGCGCGATGGGTCACGCCGATTGCGCGCCTTTCCCCGCAAGAAAACGCCACGGACGGTTTTCCAGGAGTGCATCCATGAACAATTCGAATCCCCCCGCGTCGGGCGACATGCCCTTGGGCGATACCACCGTCGTCGCGCCGGACACGGCAGCCAACGACGCGACAGTCGACGCTTCGACCGAACCGAAGCACGACAATGACTCTGGCGACAAGATCAACGGCTCTCCCTCGGTCGTCAGATTCCGCATCAACGACAAGCGCGGCACCAGGCGCTGACCTGTTGCAGCTCGCCGTAGGCGAGTTCAACGCCCTGGCGAGCTGAGCGAGGCAGGCATGGACACAGTAACGCACATGGACTTCACCACACGGCGACAGCTGAATGCGGCTTCCGAAGGGCCACGCCCTTTGCCGCGAGACCCCAGCGCAACCCTCATGTATGACCACATGCGGTTCGATCTCGAGGCCTGCGCGGCCATCTATCGGATCGGTGATCAGCTGCGCGAAGCGCTGCGCTCCCTCGTCCAGGCAAGACGAACCGATAGCGCCACGGTGGTCAACGCGATCCGCGACGCGACGAAGGAATGCCGTCGCGAGACCGGACGGATATCAGCAGCCGCGCGAGTCCATGCGGCCCGGCGCGGAACGGGCCTGGGCCTGTCCACCCTCGTTGCCCTGGCCGATCTGCAGTTCGCCGGCTTGAGTCTCGATGCGGTCGCGAACGAGGAACCCGGTGAGTTCACGGGGCTGCTGGCCAACGCCGAGGACATCGCATCGAGCATGCGGCAGCGCGATCAGGCGGCCAGCGTGGCGCTGCATATGAAACATCCCGTGTTGTTGCGCAACTTCGATATTGCGACGGCGTAGCGCCGTTGGAATCGAGCGGATGGCGGTACGGCGATGATGTCGTCGTGCTGCGTGACGCTGTTCTGCGACGTCTCGCCGGTGCTGACGCACAGCCCTGCTTGGGCGGAGCGAGGTAAGCGCCGTCAGAGTGCCGGATCAGCGGTGACTTCGTCCGGCAACACCACCGACACCTGCGCTGCGGTTTACTTGTTCCCGCGATGCTGGCGCCGGATCCGGCGGCCGCTGCGGCCCGGCACCGCGCGTCAGGTGTGCGCGAAGACGCCCTGTAGGCTCGCCGCCGCCACGCAAAGGGCCACCACCAGCCAGCTGGGCAGGTTGCCGGCGACCAGTAGCACCACGCCAACACCGGGAATGACCATGTCCGCCGGCGTGCGGACTGCGCTGACGATCACCGGGTCGTAGAGTGCCGCCGCAAGAAGTCCCACCACGGCGGCGTTGATGCCGTGGAGCGCGGCCCGCGCACCGACGGCCTGGCGCAGCCGATCCCAGAATGGCAACGCGCCGGTCAGCAGCAGGAAGGACGGCAGGAACACGCCGAGCAATGCCAGCGTTGCCCCGGCCCATCCATTGGGTTGCGGTGTCATGGTAAAGCCGAGGTATGCGGCAAACGTAAAAAGTGGACCCGGCAGCGCCTGGGCCATGCCGTAGCCGGCCAGGAACGTGTCGGCATCAAGCCAGCCGCGGCCCACGGTTTCGGCGTCGAGCAGCGGGAGCACCACATGCCCGCCGCCGAACACGAGCGCGCCGGACCGGTAGAACCCGTCGAACACCGCGACACCATGGCTGCCGCTCCAGGCGGCCAGCGGCGACAAGCCGACCAGGCCCAGCGCAAACAGTGCCAAGGCGACCACTGCCCAGCGTCGCCGATACGGCGTTTGCTCAGGCGCGGACCGGCTGTGGACTGTTGCGTCGAGCAGATACCAACCGAGCAGGCCTCCGCCGGCGATGACGCCAAACTGCGTCCAGGCGGACGGAAAGGCGGTGCAGACGCAGGCCGCAGCGACAGCGATCCCGACGCGGAGGGATCCGATGCAGAGCTGTCGACCCATGGTCCACACGGCGTGCGCCACGATGGCCACCGCGGCGAGCTTGAGGCCGTGCAGCCACGACGCATGCGCCACGTCGCTCAGGCCGGCCACGCCGTAGGCGGCTGCGATCATCAGCAGCGCCGAAGGGAGTGTGAAGCCCAGCCAGGCCGCCAGCGCGCCGGTGATGCCGGCACGGTGCAGGCCAAGCCCCATCCCGACCTGGCTGCTGGCCGGGCCGGGCAGGAATTGGCATAGCGCGACCAGATCGGCGTAAGCCACCTCGCTCAGCCAGCGCCGCCGCTCCACGAATTCCCGATGAAAGTAGGCCAGGTGCGCGACCGGGCCGCCGAACGACGTGAGGCCCAGCACCAGGAACGCCCGGAACACTTCGCCCGCGCCGAAAACGGCTTGCTGGGGTGCGGTCTCGTCGCTGTCGTGGGCCACGTCAGGCGGCCGGCTGAGCGGTCGAGCGCGGGCAGGCCCGCCACGTACCGGGCTGAAGGGACACCGGCTCAGCCCACCCGCGCGAAGCGGCAGTAGAGGAACGACTGGACACTGCCGCCAGGCGTGGCGTGCGCGTCGGCCGCCTGGTCTTCCAGCCGGAACGCTCCGCCGAACACTTGCGCGAGGCCGGCCGCATCGTAGCGAACGACCGGCAGGCCACTGCAGCGCGTCGGACCGTCGGGCGCGAACGTGGCGATCACCAGGTGGCCGTCAGGCTTCAGCGCGTGCACGACCTGGCTCACGTAGGCTGCCTGGTCCGCCTCGTTGGTCAGGAAGTGGAACACGGCGCGGTCGTGCCAGAGATCCAGGCTCTGTGGTTCGAGCGCGATCGTGCGCACGTCGCCGTGCAGCCAGGCCACCCCGCCGGCCGCCGCACCGAGGCGGTCGCGGGCCGTCGACAGCGCGCCTTCCGACAGGTCGAGCACCGACAGATGCCGATAGCCCTGCGCCAGCAGATCGTCCACCAGGGTCGAGGCCCCGCCGCCGACATCCAGGATGTGGGCGCAGCGATCAGGTGCGACGTCGTTGATGAAGGCCAGGGAACGCTCCAGGTGCGGGCGGTACCAGCTGACCTCCGTGGACGGCCGGGCGCGGTACGCGCGTTCCCAGTGCTCGGGCGTATTCGATGCGTCGGTGAATGCGGGGTTTTGCGGAACGGACATGGCGCGGAGCGCTCTTTGATCAGGATCCCGAAGGGTAGCGCCAACCCTGGCCGTTGGCCCGGCCAAGCAGAGCGCCGGCCAGCCGTCGGTTCTGAGCAACGCCGCACCCGTGATCTTCGCCTCGGCGACGCGCAACGGCAGCCGCCGCGGTCGTCGCAGCAGGACCGGTCACGCCGAGCATCGCCGCCGCCGCTACGCCCAACACCCCCCGGCTTTGTGGGCCGACGGCCAAGCCAGTGCCCGCCATGGAAGACCCGCGCACTATCACGCCCTGCACGCATCTGCAGTTCATGGCCAAGAACATCGAACGCATCGGCGATCACGCGGCCACTATCGCCGAGAACGTCCACTTCTGCGTTCACGGCGCACCGCTGGTGCAGCAGCGCCCCAAGAGCGATCGGTCGAGCTATCTGACGTCGGAGGCCAGCTCCTGATGGCGTTTCCGGCTCGGGTGAGACCTTGCGAAGCTTCATTTGTTCCACAATAATCGAACAATGGAAACTAAAGCCGCACTCAAAGCCCTCGCTGCTTTGGCGCAAGACTCGCGCCTGGCAATCTTCCGTCATCTGGTCGAGCTGGGTCCCCAGGGCGCGCACGCTGGCGCCATTGGCGAAGCGCTGGGATTGCCTGCCGCGACGTTGTCGTTCCATCTGAAGGAACTCAACCACGCCGAGCTGGTGGACAGTCGACAGGAAGGGCGGTTCGTTCGCTACATGGCCAACCTCGCCACGATCCAGGCCATGGTGGGTTATCTGACGGAAACGTGTTGCGGCGGCAGGCCTGAGATGTGCGCACCTGTCGCCGTACCGCTGCCTATGCCGACGGTGAAGCGCAAGACGGCGCGTACCCAATGAGTGTCGCTGTGGCGCATCGTCCGTTCCGCGTGTTGTTCCTGTGCACCGGTAATTCCGCACGTAGCATTCTGTGCGAAGCCACCTTGCGGCACTGGGGCGATGGACGTTTCGACGTGTTCAGCGCCGGCAGCCAACCCGCCGGCCGGGTTCATCCCAATGCGCTGACGCAACTGCGTCAAGCCGGGATCGCCACCGACGGTCTTTCGAGCAAATCCTGGGATCAGTTTGCGGCCGCGGGGTCGACGCCCATGGATCTCGTCATCACGGTTTGCCACAGCGCGTCGCAGGAGCCATGTCCTGTGTTTTTCGGCGACTTCGTCCGAGCGCACTGGGGATTGCCCGATCCCTCCGGCACGGTCGGTGATGCCGCGGCCATTGCCCAGGCGTTTGCCGCCACCCACGCGCTGATTACGGCGCGTGTCCAGGCACTGGTCGCAGCGCCCGTTGAAACGTTGAGCGCCGAAGCGCTTGGCGCGGTGGTCAACGCGATTGCCGAGCAGTACCCGGTTCCTCCCGAGCGGGCGTCATGAGTGCCGCAGCATTGACCTCCGCCGCGCCATCCGCACGACTGGGGGTGTTCGAGCGCTACCTCACGGTGTGGGTCGCTGCCTGCATTGCGACAGGAACTGCCCTTGGCTACGCGCTGCCGGGCGTCTTTACGACATTGAGTGCCTGGGAGCTGGCCAAGGTCAACCTGCCTGTGGCGGTGCTGATCTGGATCATGATCATCCCGATGTTGTTGAAGGTCGATTTCGCCGCGATGGGGGACTTGCGCCAGCATTGGCGCGGCATCGGCGTGACGGTATTCGTCAACTGGGCGGTCAAGCCGTTTTCGATGGCGCTGCTCGGCTGGATCTTCATCCGCCACGTGTTTGCGGCCTATCTGCCGCCCGATCAGATCGACGCCTACATCGCCGGGTTGATCCTGCTGGCGGCGGCACCGTGTACGGCGATGGTCTTCGTCTGGAGCAATCTGTGTGGAGGTGAGCCCAAGTTCACGCTGAGCCAGGTCGCTCTCAACGACGCGATCATGGTCGTGGCTTTCGCACCCCTGGTAGCGTTGCTGCTGGGTTTGTCGTCGATAACGATTCCATGGGCCACGCTGCTGGTTTCCGTCGGTCTCTACATCATCGTCCCGGTGGTCATCGCGGTCGTGGTGCGACGGTTGCTGGTAAGCCGCGGTGGTGAACGTGCGCTGCAGGCACTGCTGGCGCGCTTGGGGCCGTGGTCACTCATCGCGCTGTTGCTGACGCTGGTGTTGCTGTTCGGTTTTCAAGGTCGGCAGATCGTGGCGCAGCCGATCGTGATCGCGATTCTTGCTGTGCCTATCCTGATCCAGGTCTATTTCAATGCCGGTCTTGCGTACTGGCTCAATCGCCGTCTTGGTGTCGCGCACTGCGTCGCCGGCCCATCGGCGTTGATCGGCGCCAGCAACTTTTTCGAACTCGCCGTGGCAACGGCCGTCAGCGTCTTTGGTGTGCACTCGGGTGCTGCGTTGGCGACCGTCGTCGGCGTACTGATCGAGGTGCCCGTCATGCTGACGGTAGTTCGGGGTGTCAACGCTTCGCGTGGCTGGTACGACCGGCGCTGACGTCAAGCACTCGTGCAGACCCTTGGAGAACGCAATGCAGCGACCGTATCGCGTGTTATATCTGTGCACCGGCAATTCAGCCCGTAGCATCCTGGCCGAAGCCCTGACTCGCCGGCTCGCGCACGGCCGCTTCGAGGCGTTCAGCGCGGGCAGCCACCCGCGAGGCGAAGTCCATCCGATGGTGTTGGAGCTGTTGCGCAGCGTCGACCTTCCCACCGAAGGATTGCGCAGCAAGAGTTGGTCCGAGTTCGCCGTGCCCGATGCGCCAGAAATGGATTTCATCATTACGGTCTGCGATCGCGCCGCAGGGGAACTCTGTCCGGTTTGGCCTGGGCATCCCATTACCGGACACTGGAGTGTTCCCGACCCCGCCGCGGCTGCTGGGCCGCTCCCGATCCAGCAAGCCGCTTTTCGCAGTGCGATGTACGTGCTGAAACAACGGGTTTCATTGCTGACCGAGCTGAAGGTCGAATCGCTCGACCGTATGGCGCTGCGCACGCGACTCGGCGAAATCGCCCAACAGACATCAAGCCATTCCGAGTCCGAGCGGCCGGTTTGACCTCACGTTATTGCTGAACAACCAGAGAGCGACAATGACGATTCGTGTAGGCATCAACGGCTTCGGCCGCATGGGGCGGCTGACGTTGCGCGCCGCCTGGGATTCCCCCGATCTGCGCTTCGTGCAGATCACCGACCCGGCTGGCGATGCTTCCACCCTGGCGCATCTGCTGAACTTCGATTCGGTGCACGGTCGCTGGTCGCACGAGGCCCGCCCCGACGCAGACGCATTGGTCATCGGAGACCGACGGATACCCGTTACGCGCAACAAAGCTATCGCGGATACCGATTGGTCGTCCTGCGACGTCGTCATCGAAGCATCGGGTAAGTTTCGCAAGACGGAGGTACTCAGGCCGTATCTCGACCAGGGTGTCAAACGCATCGTGGTCACTGCGCCAGTCAAGGAAGCCGGCGTGCTCGATTGCGTGGTCGGTGTCAATCACGACCGCTTCGATCCGGCCGTCCATCGCATCGTCACGGCTGCTTCCTGCACGACCAACTGCCTTGCGCCCGTGGTGAAGGTGATCCACGAAGGCCTGCGTATCCGCCACGGCAGCCTGACGACCATCCACAGCCTGACCAATACCCAGGTCATCGTGGACGCGCCGCACAAGGACCTGCGCCGGGCACGGGCGTGCGGGTCCAGTCTCATACCGACGTCGACCGGTTCGGCCACTGCCATCGCGCAGATCTTTCCGGAACTCAAAGGCCGCTTGAACGGGCATGCCGTGCGCGTGCCGTTGACCAATGCGTCACTCACCGATTGCGTGTTCGAGGTCGAGCAGTCCACGACGGTCGAGGAAGTGAACGCACTGCTGAAAGCCGCTGCCGATGGCCCTCTGCGCGGCATCCTCGGTTACGAGGAACGACCGTTGGTCTCGATCGATTACCGTGGCGACCCGCGATCCGGCGTCGTCGACGCCTTGTCCACCCTGGTCGTCAACGGCACGCACGTCAAAATCTACGCGTGGTACGACAATGAATGGGGTTATGTGAACAGGACGGCCGAGCTCGTCCGCCTGGTCGGCGCAGCCGATCAGTGAGCACCGTGGCAGCCCATCGTTCCGCCGCGGTTCGCCAGTACTTCCTGATCACCGGGAACTATTGGGCGTTCACGTTGACGGACGGTGCGCTGCGCATGCTGGTGGTGCTGCACTTCCATCAGCTGGGCTATACACCGCTGCAGGTCGCGCTGCTTTTCCTGTTCTACGAAATCTTCGGCGTCATTACCAACCTGGTTGGCGGCTGGCTCGGTGCGCGCATCGGGCTCAATCGCACGATGAACATCGGGCTGGCCTTGCAGGTCGTTGCGCTGGGCATGCTGACGGTGCCTGCGGTCGCTCTGACCGTGCCGTGGGTGATGGCCGCCCAGGCCTTGTCGGGTATCGCCAAGGATCTGAACAAGATGAGCGCCAAGAGCAGCATCAAGCTGCTCGTGCCCGGCGATCAGCCAGGCGCGTTGTATCGATGGGTCGCGGCGCTGACCGGCTCGAAGAACGCGCTCAAAGGCATCGGGTTCTTCCTCGGTGGTGCGTTGCTCACGGCGTTCGGCTTTCGCGTCGCGATCGCCGGCATGGCCATCGGTCTGGTGCTGGTGTGGGTGGTCAGTCTGATCGCGCTGCAGCGCGATCTGGGCAAGGCCCGGAACAAGCCGAAGTTCCGCGATATGTTTTCCAAGAGCCGCGCGATCAACCTGCTGTCCGCGGCGCGCCTGTTCCTGTTCGGTGCTCGCGATGTCTGGTTTGTGGTGGCGCTGCCTGTCTTCCTTGCCACGGCGCTGGCTTGGAGCGATTGGTCGGTCGGTGCCTTCCTGGCCAGTTGGGTGATCGGCTACGGCATTGTGCAATCACTTGCGCCGTATTTCACGGGCCGTCGCAGCGGTCGTGTTCCCGACGGCAGGAGCGCATTTGCGTGGGCGGCCGCACTGGCCGTTGCGCCGGCGGCAATGGCTCTGCTGCTCGGTTACGGGGTTGACGCGACGCTCGTGCTGGTCGTCGGCTTGGCTCTGTTCGGTGTGCTGTTCGCCATCAACTCCTCGTTGCATAGCTACCTCATCGTGAGCTACGCCACCGAGGACGGCGTGTCCCTCGATGTCGGCTTCTACTACATGGCCAACGCTATGGGCCGTCTGCTCGGCACCGTGCTCTCCGGTGCGGTCTTCCAGGCCGGCGGCCTGGTTCCTTGCCTCTGGATTGCAACTGCGCTGGTGGTGGCCGCAGCGTTCCTTTCGTTAGCATTGCCTCGGCACCGTTCGCTGGCTGAGTTGCCTCAGGGAGCGTTCGATGCCGACGCCTGACCGTGTGCCGGCGCGCACTACCGCCTTTCGTGCCGAGGTGATCGCGCCATCGTCGGAAAGCGGGCCGAAGCCCGTGTGGACCGTGCGTGCCACCATTGTTCGCCAATCCGCACCGCGGCCGCGCTTCGTCGTACTGCCGCCGTCGCTGACCTTTGCAGCCACGTTCGTCGCCGACGTCACGCTGGCGAGCGTTGCGATCGGACGCCGAACGATCAAGCCCTGGGACGCATTGCATTGGTATTTCGAACTGTCTGCCGAACACTGCGCGCATGCCGGCGTCGACACAGGCGATTCGGTGGAGCTGCAGATCTCGCCAGCCTGCGAAGACAGGCCCGACGATCTGGCCGCGCTGCTGTGTCAGGACCGCACCTTGCAGGTCGCGTGGGACGCATTGGCGGTCACCTACAGGCGCCAGCTTGCCGAATGGATCCGGCAAGCCAAGCGCGACGAGACCCGGCAACGCCGCGCCGATGACGTGGTACGTCGACTGCGGCGCTATGTGCATTGCAAGCAGCGATTTCTTCCGCTGCCCGATACCGAAAGCCCCGACTAACAGGCCCAGTGTGCCGATCCACACGTTTCCGAACGATAGATTGCGCATGATTTCGCCGCGAGACGAGGCGCAGCGAGGAGACGTACCGCATTAGCGCGGAGCCGCAACGGCGTATGGCGGCGAATGACTCTGGAATGGTCGGAAGCTGATGGGCTGGCGCACGAAAGGCGCCGGCGCCGCGCGAGCCAAAAGGCCGTGGCGGCGCAGCGGTTCACCTTGTATCGCCCGTCGATCAGTGAGTTCGGCAGCAACGCAAGGTCAGCACCGTACGTACTCGGTGTGTGATCTGTCGCAGCACGCCAACGAACGGATACTTCCACTGGTCGAGCAGTCGGCGGGGCACGGTACTTCCGAACCACAAGCCGACGCCGTCGGCGTCCAGTCGAGTCTTGGGGTGGCGGCGGGTGCCGAAAACCCAATCCCACAGCAACAGGGTCGCGCCGTAGTTGCTGTTGGCCAGATCAGGGTCGCGCGCATGATGCCAGCGGTGTAGCTCGGCCATGCTGAAAATCGTGTTCAGGACGCCGAGCCGGAAGTCCACGTTGGCATGGCTGAGCACGCCGTGAACGTTGTGGAGTACGCCCGCCACGAAAAGCACCTGCGGCGGCGCGCCGAGCACGGCCAGCGGCACCAGGGTCAGCGCTGCGGTAAGAAACGCATTGATTGGGTGGAAACGTGAAAAGTTGAACGAGTACAGTCGTTCGGGCGCGTGGTGGATGGCGTGGGTGCGCCACAGGAAGCCGTTCGATTCGTGGCTCGCACGGTGGTAGAGGTAGGGGAAGAAATCGCCAACCGCCAAGGCCAGGAAAACCTGCGGCGCGAAGGGCCACTGTGTCGGCCACAGCGCGACACCGTTAGCCGCCCACTGGCCGAGCAGCACGATCACGACCGCCCAGACGGCGGCTTCCGCGATGGCGACGACGACCGACGTCGTGCCGAGGTAGACCAGGTCGGTCCCTGTGCCAGGCCCCGTATTCCAGCGCGTTGCGTAGGGCAAGTGCCGCTCGAGTCCGAACGTCAGCAGCAGCACTGCTGCAACGATGACGGGCATCAGCCAGCCGACGGAATCGGGTGCGTAGCCTTTCCACGCGGCGATTCCAGCGCCGCCGAACAGCAACGGGAACGCGGCGAAACGGAGCAGGGTGCGGAGCGTGGCGTGCATCGGTCGGTGGTCCTCGAGGGAAAGCGGTCGATGCCTTCAGGCCGCGGAATGGGCCAGGAGGCTGGGATGGCGCGACAGCGCGTAGGCCAATGGGCAGCACGCCAGAAGTGCCAGAGACAGAGCAAGAAACACGGCATCGCTGCCGATCCATCCGGATGCGGCAGCCACCGCGAACGGGCCTGCGGCGCGGGCAATTCCCTGGGCGCGGGCGATGATCCCGTTGGTGCGACCGGCGGCGTCGGTGCCAAAGAGCAGCGGCACGATCCAGGGGCGCACCAGCGTGTGCAGCCCGGCACCGATCCCGAAGATCGCCACGCCGGAAAACGCGCCGGCCAAGGATCCCGACGTTCCGAGCAGGGCAAGCCCCACGACCTGCAAGGCCATCGGTGCGACCAGCAGACCGCGCGGGGACACGGCTCGGCCGCCGCCGCGCCATAGCCAGACGCGACCAGGCAACTGCATCACGCCCAGGGCGGCCAAAGCCCACGCCGCCTGGTCGATGGAATGGCCGCGCGCGACCAGGCTGGGAACCACGAGCGTGGTCAGTGCCATCGCGGCGAAGGTTGCGGCGACGAAAGGTGCGCCGCTCCACCAGAGCAGGCGCCGGTCCACCGGGTCGCCTGCCGGTGCCGATGCCGAGGTCGGGCGCGTGCGCCGGTCCGACGCGTGCAGTCCTGGCAACGCTGCCCGCTCCAGCCACACCGTAGCGAGCAGCCAGACCACGACCAGCACGCGCAGGGTGAGACGCCAGCCCAGATGCGCCACGCCGGCACCGACCAACGGCAGAAACAGCGTGCTGGCCAGTCCACCCACGACGGTCACGCTGGCCAAAGCGCGCAGACGGGTCGCCGGATCGCCGTAGGCGCGTGTGATCAGCGCGAACGCTGTTTCGTAGAGGACCAGGGCCATGCAGGCGCCCAGTCCTGTCCAGACGGCGTAGAGACCCGCCAGGCTGTCGACCCAGGACCACGCCAGCAGCAGTCCGGCGCCGGCGAGCGCGCCGCCGCGCAGCAGGGCCACGCCACGGCCGCGGTCGAGCCAGCGGCCTACGGCGGTGGCCAGCACGGCGTTGACGGCCAGGCCGGCGGAGAACGCGCCCGCTATCGCCGCATCCGAGGTGCCCCACTCGTCGCGCATGGGTACCAGCAGGACGGAGAAAGCGTAGTACAGAATGCCCCAGTAGACGCATTGGCCCGCGCCCAGGATCCAGACCACGGGCCAACGCGGGTCACTCATGCGCGGGCCGGGCCGCAGCAGGACGACGTGGCGGGAGCGGCCGCCGCCACCACGGGCGCCGATACGGTGGCAGACCCACAGCCGCAACCGGCCTCTCCGCTGGCCTTGGCGTCGGCGTCGGCCATACAGCAGGCGTCGGCGTCGGCCGGTGCGGGGCCGCCGCAGCACGCCGCAGCGGCCAGCGGCGCCGCCTCGTCAGCACCGAACTGGGTGTTGCACACCCCGGTCTCCGGCAACACCAGCTCGACCCGCCGCGCCGCCTCCCAGTCACCGGCGATCGCGGCGGCGACGGAACGCACCTGCTCGTACCCGGTCAGCAGCAGGAACGTCGGTGCCCGGCCGTAGCTCTTCATGCCGACGACGTAGAGGTTGGCATCGGGATGCCGGAGCTCCACGGCACCGTGCGGCCGCACGCTGCCGCAGCTGTGGAGATTGGGATCGATCAACGGTGCGAGCGCCGAAGGCGCCTGCGTGCCGGCATCTAACTCGAGCCGCACCTCGCTGAGGATGCTCACGTCGGGCCGGAAGCCCGTGGCGCCGATCAACTCGTCGACCGGGGGCAGTGGCGTGGTGTCGCTCCAGGCGATCCATCCGGTGTCCGCGTGTCCGATGCGGTCGATGTGGGCGCTGGTGTGGACCACGATGGCGCCCTCGTCGACGAGACGCGCGATGCGCAGCCCCAGTCGACCGCGTTCCTGCAACTGGTCGTTTTCGCCGCCGCCCAGCACCCGCTGCAGCGAGGGGCGACGCACGGCCCAGTGGATCTGCATGCCGGGCGCTGTCTGGGCCAGACGGGCGAGATCGGTCAGCACATTGAATGCCGAATGGCCGCTGCCGACGACGAGTACCCGTTTGCCGGCGTAGCGGCTGCGGGCGGTGCCAAGCACGTCGGGTATTCCGTAGGTGATGTGAGCAGCTGCGGCGCGCTCGCCCAGAGCGGGCAGGCCCGCCGCGCCGATCGGGTTGGGCGTGTCGAGGGTTCCGGAGGCGTCGACGACGGCCTGCGCCAGCAGTTCGCGCTCCTGGCCGCCCTGCAGGTAGCGAACCACGAAGGGCGTGGTGTCGCGCTGAGTGTTCTTCATCCGGTCGCGCTGATGCCTGGTCACACCGACGACGCGTGCGTCGAGGTGGATCAGCGGGGCCAGCTCCCGCGTGGCGGCGAGCGGTTCCAGATACTGCTCCACGAGGTCGCGCCCGGTAGGGAACTGTGCCGGGTCTGGCGGCTGCCAGCCGTGCGCGGTGAGGAGTTCCGCGCAGCGCGCGTCGATGTTGTATTGCCAGGGCGAGAACATCCGCACATGCGACCACCGCCGGATGCCGGCAGCGACCTGAGCGCCGGCTTCCAGCACGATCGGGGTCAGGCCGCGGGCGCGGAGTTGGGCAGCGGCGGCCAGGCCCACGGGGCCGGCACCGATGACGACGACGGGCAACGAACTAGACATGGCGCACCTCAGGTTCAGTGGGAAGGCTGCCGGCGGCGCCGGCGAGGTTTTCTGGAATCAGCCGTTCGACGATCACGACATCGAGCCATTGGCCGTCGAGCCGGCCGTGCTTTTCGTAGCGGCCGACTTCGCGAAATCCGCAGGCCCGGCACAGCGCCAGGCTGGCGGTGTTGAACGGAAAGACGCGCGACAGGACTTTCCAGAATCCGGCCGCGCGGGCCGCGTCGATCAGGTCGCCCAGAAGGACGCGCCCGACGCCCTGACCACGCACCGCCGCATCGACGTAGATCGAAAACTCCGCGATCCCGGCGTAGCAGTCGCGCGCGCGGTAGCTGCTCAAGCCGGCCCAGCCGACGACCCGGTCCGGTGGATCCGTCGCGACCCGCAGCGGGTAGCGGCTGTCGGCGATGCGCGGCAACAGATCGTCGACGCTGCGGGGCTGGGTTTCGAACGTGGCACTGCGCGCGGCGATGCCCTCGTTGTAGATGGCAGTGATCGCCGGTGCGTCGGTGGCAAACGCCGAGCGGGTGGAGATGTGGAGCGTGGAAACGGGGATGGTCATAGTGTTGTCAGTGCCAACTATAGGAGCAAATGAAAGGTCAGCTGCAGCCGGTGGTGGCGCACGAAGGCGCGCAGTTGCCGACGCTGACGCCGGAGACGAAGCGTGCTTCGGCGGCCTTGGCCAGGCGCCGGATGACGTCCGTTACGGTGGCTCGAACCTGAGGATCCAGGTCGGCCAGGAGTTCAGCCTGTTGCGCGATCAGCCCGCGGTTGATGGTGTCGTAGAGCGCTCGGCCGCTGGCCGTGATCCGCAAGGACACCGCGCGGGCGTCTTCCTCGTCGGTACGCCGCTCGACGTAGCCCTTGCGCTCCAGCGCATCGACCACCCGGGTAGTGGTGCTCTTGTCGAGCAACAGCAGCCCGGCCAGGGTCTGGCTGCGCATCGGACCGTGGTCCGCCAGCGCCTCCAGCGCGTAGCACTGGGTCACGGAGATGTCGTAACAGCAGATGCGGTCGCGGTCGCGGAACTGATACACGCGAACCAGGTCCGCGAGCGCCGCGTTCAACGCCGCCGCGTCGGCCAGCAAGGCCTGGGACGGGGTGCGTGCGCGGTCTTTTGGATTCGGTTGCATGTGCCAACTATATCCAGCCGCCGGCAACTATTGCAAGCGGCATTTTGAGTTCAACTCTGACGACCACCGCATGACAGGGATTGTCTTCGACGCCGAAGACGATGATGGAGTGGTGGTGCACGGCATGCACTACCTGGAACCGCAGCGTGTGACTACGTAGGTGCTGGAGTGGGATCGCGCCCTACGTGCAGCGCGAACCCGGCTGGCGTGGGTGCGATGTGCAGGCGGAATCCGTTCCTCCAGGAAATCAGGCTGGCGATGTTCCCGATGCCAGCATTCCCTTCGTCACGCCATCGTCCGCGTGACGACTGCACACTTCGGAAATTCCTTTCCATCCGGCAGATCCGGCGCGGCACAATGGGTCCACCATCGTCGCGCGGGCCGCACAGAGAACCCCATCATGAACCCTGCGACATTGGCGCCCGACCTGCTGCGCAAGATGGACGCCTACTGGCGAGCGGCCAACTATCTTTCCGTCGGCCAGATCTATCTGTTCGACAATCCGTTGCTGAAGCGACCGTTGCTGTTGAGCGACGTGAAACCGATGCTGCTCGGCCACTGGGGTACGACGCCGGGACAGAACTTCATCTACGTGCATCTGAACCGGGTCATTCGCGAGTACGACCTCGACATGATCTACGTCTGCGGCCCAGGGCACGGCGGGCCTGCCGTAGTGGCCAACACGTATCTGGAAGGCAGTTACAGCGAGATCTATCCGCACATCAGCCAGGATGAGGCCGGGCTGCAAAAGCTCTTTCTCCAGTTTTCCTTCCCTGGCGGCATTCCCAGTCACGCATCGCCGGAGTGCCCGGGCTCGATCCACGAAGGGGGCGAGCTGGGCTATTCACTGAGCCATGCGTTCGGCGCAGTGTTCGACAACCCGTCGCTCATCGTGGCATGCGTCGTCGGTGACGGCGAGGCCGAGACCGGCCCGCTGGCCACCGCCTGGCACTCCAACAAGTTCCTCGACCCGGCTTCCGACGGTGCAGTGCTGCCGATCCTGCACCTCAACGGCTACAAGATCGCCAATCCCAGCGTGCTGGCGCGCATCACGCACGAGGAGCTGGAACAACTGTTCCTCGGCTATGGCTGGTCGCCGCTGTTCGTCGAAGGTTCCGACCCGGCGCTCATGCACGAAGCGATGGCCAGCGCGCTCGACAGTGCGGTCCTGCAGATCAAGGCCATCCAGCACAGGGCGCGCGCCGATGGGGAACTCGCACGACCGCGCTGGCCGATGATCGTCCTGTCCTCGCCGAAGGGCTGGACCGGCCCCAAAGTTGTCGACGGAAAGCCCATCGAAGGTACGTTCCGCTCACACCAGGTGCCTGTATCGGCACCGTCTGCGCAGCCGGCACATCTGCAACTGCTGGAAGACTGGCTCAAGAGCTACAGGCCGGAAGAGCTGTTCGACGAGAAAGGGCGCCTGAACGCCGAACTCGCCGCACTGGCGCCCCACGGCGAAAGACGCATGGGCGCCAACCTCCATGCGAACGGTGGCGCACTCCTGCGCGACCTGCAGTTGCCGGATTTTCGCGCGTACGCCGCACCGGTTCCTGCGCCAGGTAGCCAGGGCATCGGCGATACGCGCGTGCTGGGGCCGTTCTTGCGCGACGTGGCGAAGCGCAACGAGACACCGCGGAACTTCCGCGTCTTCGGCCCGGACGAGACCGCCTCGAACGGACTGGCGGCGCTGTTCGACGTGACGAGCCGGCAGTGGGACGCGGCGATCCTGCCGGACGACGAATTCCTCGCACGCAGTGGCGGCGTCGTCGATTCGATGCTGAGCGAACACCAATGCCAGGGCTGGCTCGAAGGCTACCTGCTGACCGGCAGGCACGGCTTGTTCAACTGTTACGAGGCCTTCATCCACATCGTGGATTCGATGTTCAACCAGCATGCTAAGTGGCTGAAGGTCAGCGCCCAGTTGCCGTGGCGCCATCCGGTGGCGTCGCTGAACTACCTTCTTGCCTCTCACGTCTGGCGCCAGGACCACAACGGCTTTTCGCATCAGGACCCCGGCTTCATCGACCACGTGACCAACAAGAAGGCCGGCGTGGTGCGCGTCTATCTGCCGCCCGATGCGAACTGCCTGCTGTCGGTGATGGACCATTGCCTGCGCAGCCGCCACTACGTCAACGTCGTCATTGCCGGCAAGCATCCGGCTCCGCAATGGCTGGACATGCCAGCGGCGGTCGAACACTGTGCCGCTGGCATCGGTATCTGGTCCTGGGCGAGCAGCGATGCCGGCCGCGAGCCGGACGTCGTCATGGCCTGCTGCGGCGACGTGCCGACGCTGGAAACGCTGGCCGCGGTTTCGATCCTGCGCGAACACCTGCCGGCGCTGAAGATCCGCGTGGTCAACGTCGTCGACCTGATGCGCCTGCAGCCGCCCGGCGAGCATCCGCATGGACTGAGCGATGCGGATTTCGATGCGCTGTTCACGCGGGACAAGCCGGTGATCTTCGCGTTCCACGCGTATCCGTCGCTGATCCACAAGCTGACGTACCGCCGCACCAATCATCACAACATCCACGTTCGCGGGTACAAGGAAGAGGGCACGACAACAACGCCCTTCGACATGACCGTGCTCAACGACATGGACCGCTTTCATCTGGCGATCGACGTGATAGACCGTGCGCTTCAATTGAGCGGCAAGGGCTCTGCACTCAAGCAGCGGCTCGAGGCTAAACTGATCGAGCATCGGCAGTACATCAACCGAAACGGTCAGGACATGCCCGAGATCCGCAATTGGCGTTGGACGCATAAGACATGAGTCTGCGCCGCGTATCGCTGTGCGCAGTCCGGTCGGTGCAGCGTCGAATTGGAGAGGGACTGCCAGATGCGCGATGACTCGCATCCACCGTTGCGGATCTATCTGATCCGCCACGGCCAGACCGAATGGTCGCTGTCGGGACAATGCACCGGCCTTACCGACATCGGGCTTACCACCGTCGGCGAGCGCGAATCGGGAAGTCTGGTTGCACGGTTGTGCGGCACGGTGTTTTCGCAGGTGCTCGTCAGCCCGCTGCAACGCGCGCAGCGTACCTGCGAGCTCGCCGGTCTCGGTGCTGTTGCCGAGATCGATCACGATCTGGTGGAAACCGACTACGGCAACTACGAAGGGCGCTACTCGGCCGATGTCCGTGCAGAGCATCCTGCCTGGAGCCTTTTCCGCGACGGTTGCCCCAACGGCGAGACGGCAGGGCAGGTCTGTGATCGCGCCGACCGCGTGATCCGTCGCCTGCGCCAGCGCAGCGGCAACGTCGCCATTTTCTCGCACGGACAGTTCGGCCGTGCGCTAGCCGCGCGATGGCTGGGAATGCCGGTGGTCCAGGCCCAGCATTTCGTGCTCGACACCGCGTCGATCAGCATTCTCGCAATGGCGTCCGCGCAGCCGGAAGTCGCTGTCATTGCTTTGTGGAATTCGCCGCACGGGATTGCAGCGGACGTCACCGACGATGACGCCATCAGGGTGGCGGACAGGGAAAGAAGGTCTGCCATCCAGCGCTGGGAAAACGAAGGTGGCGACATCCAGCGCACGCCCCCGTCGGCGCGTGCTGGCAAGCCCGTGAGCGAAGCGCATGAGCATGGCTCGCGTGTCGGTATCGGCGGTGCGCAGCATGGCTTCCGGAAAGCCTGTTGATGAAGATCCCGGCCGAGCCGTCGCCGGACGACCGCGGCCTCACGTCGGCTCAGGCCGCAGAGCGTCTGCAAGCGGATGGCTACAACGAGCTGCCCGCAACAGGGCGTCGCGGCGTACTGCGCATTGTGCTGGAGGTCGTGCGACAGCCGATGTTCGCCCTGCTGATCGGCGGAGGCGTCGTCTATCTGCTGCTCGGCGACCGTATCGAGGCACTGTTGTTGCTCGCCTTCGCCTGCCTGTCGGTCGGCATCACCATCATCCAGGAGTCGCGTAGCGAACGCGTACTCGAGGCCTTGCGCAATCTCGCCAGCCCGAGGGCGCTGGTTGTCCGCGACGGCGAGAGAATGCACATCGCGGGACGGGACGTGGTTTCCGGGGATCTGATTGTGATTGGCGAAGGCGACCGCGTTGCTGCGGACGCGACGATTCTGTCGGCGAACGATCTGCTGCTGGACGAGTCGCTGCTCACCGGTGAGTCGATTCCGGTTCGCAAGCAGGCATCGAAAGCATCGGCGCAGAGCGCAACCGAGGTGGCAACACCCAGGCCGGGCGGCGAAGATCTGCCCTACCTGTTCGCCGGAACGCTGGTCGTTCGCGGCACGGGTCATGCGCGCGTCCACGCGACCGGGTTGCGCAGCGAGATCGGGAAAATCGGTCGCGCATTGCAGACCATCGAAACCGAGCAACCCCACCTGCAGCAGCAGATGCGCTGGCTGGTGCGTGACTTCGCGATCGTCGGCGTGATCGCCGGCGGCCTGGTGGTTGTGCTCTATGGGTTGCTCCGCGGTTCGTGGCTGGAGGCCATGCTCGGCGGAATCGCGATCGGGATGTCCCTGCTCCCGGAAGAGTTTCCGCTGGTCATGGCGGTGTTCATGGCAATGGGCGCGTGGCGCATTTCCCGCGCCCGCGTGCTTACCCGGCGCGCTGCTGCCATCGAGACCTTGGGTTCGACCACCGTGCTCTGCACCGACAAGACCGGCACGCTGACCGAAAACCGCATGACGGTCACCGGCGTCTTCGACGAGGACGCCGACTGGAGCCCGGATGCCGGCGCGCCGATTCCGGAAACAGCGCACGAGATCCTGCAAGCCGCATTGTTCGCTTGTCCCCAGCGCCCCACCGACCCGATGGATGTCGCGATCCATGCGCTGGCGGGCGTGGAGATCAAGACCGACCTCGAGCGATTCACGCGGATGGAGATCGTTCGGGCCTACGGACTGCGTCCCGACCTGTTCGCCGTGGCGAATGTTGTTTCGGACGAACGCACCGGCGACGCGGTCGCCTACGCCAAGGGCGCGCTCGAGGCAATCGCGGAGCTATGTCATCTCCCGGCTGACCGGCTCGCGCGAATCCGTGGGCAGGCCGATGCGCGTGCTGACGAGGGGATACGCGTGCTGGGTGTGGCCAGAACCCGGCTGACCGATTTCGAGCGCGGACAAGGCGCGCCCGAATCGCTGCGCAGCCTGAGTTTCGAGTTCGTCGGACTCATCGGTTTTGCCGACCCGCTGCGCGCGAACGTGCCGGCCGCGGTGGCTGAATGTCGCTCGGCCGGAATCCGCGTGATCATGATCACCGGCGACTATCCGGCAACCGCGATGGCTATCGCCCGACAGGCCGGAATCGATTCGGCAAAGGTCCTGAGCGGCGCGGACATCGAAGGACTGTCTGACGCGCAGCTCACCGCGGGTGTGAGTTCGACATCCATCTTCGCGCGCATTCAGCCGGCCCAGAAACTGCGCATCGTGCAAAGCCTGAAGGCAAGCGGCGAGGTCGTGGCGATGACGGGCGACGGCGTCAACGACGCTCCCGCCATCAAGGCAGCCCACATTGGCATCGCCATGGGCAAGCGTGGCACGGACGTCGCGCGCGAGGCCGCGGCCATTGTTCTGCTCGACGATGATTTCGGTTCCATCGTCAAGACGATCCGGCTCGGCCGGCGCATATACGACAACCTGCGCAAGGCGATCGAGTACATTGTCGCCGTGCACATCCCGATTGCAGGGCTCGCGCTGCTGCCACTGCTGCTGGGGTTGCCGTTGATGCTGACCCCGATCCTGATCGCGTTCCTCGAGATGGTGATCGACCCGGCGTGCTCGGTGGTGTTCGAGGCCGAAGAAGAAGAGGCTGACGTCATGCAGCGTCCGCCCCGCGATCCGGCGAGCCCCTTGCTGCTGCCGCGGCGAATCCTCTGGGCCGTGCTTCAGGGGACGGTCGCCCTCGCCATCGTCGCGATCGCGCTCGTCGGCGCGGTTCGCATCGGACTACCGGAGGATGATGTCCGGGCGCTGGTCTTTACGTCGCTCGTGCTGATCAATCTGGGACTGATCCTCGTCAACCGCTCGTTCTCCACATCCCTGGTCCAGGCCTTCCTGCGGCCCAACCGTTCATTGTGGATCCTGCTCGGCGGCGTCACCGTCGTGCTCGCGACGGCACTCTACTGGCCTCCCGCACGAACGCTGTTTCACTTCGGCCAGCTGCACCTCGACGAACTTGCCCTGTGCGCAATTGCCGGCGTGCTCAGCTTGCTGGTTCTGGAAGCGCTGAAGGGGCGATGGTTTCGGGCAGGGGGCGACATTGAAAAGGTCGCCCGGTCACGCGGTTCGTAGCCTCGCAGTTCGCGTGGGTCGTCCGTCATTGCGGCATAAGCCGCGTCAAGCGTGTTAGCTGTTCGGCGACATCGTCCCCGCTCAACGGTAGCGGCTGCAGGAACGTCGCGATCGAAAGAAAAAGTGTATTTGTTTGCGATGGCTGGTCGTGGATCAAGCCTGCCGCACGGGTCCGCTGAGCGGTGCTGCTCTGCTCGACAGGTGCCATGCCGGAGCAGCACACCGTGGTCGATGTGGAGAAGTGATGCAAGTACATGAGTAAATGGTGGCCGGGGACGGAATCGAACCGACGACACGGGGGGCAATCAAACTGCGCAAGGATTGGGGGGTGTTGGCGAGAGCGTTGTCATTGGTCTAGGTGTTGGTACCTGATGGGAAATGTGCCCCATCATGGGTCGCAATGTCCCGCCAGCGTCCCACGGTGTTGCTGTGCGCGGGAAATTTGTCGGTGGACAGCCAAGCATGAGGCCCAAGCGAGTGGCGCCGCGCTGCCCGAGCCGCGGACACGCCGCACGGCGACAGCCACGCCGGCGCGCCATTTGCGCACACCCTGAACACGGCGCGTGCCATCAGGTCGCAACCCCTGAGATCAGCGCGGCCCATCATTTGCCCGTGGTTATAAAAATAGCAAAGAAACAAAGCGATTTATTTGCTTATTTTATGGGCACGCATTAATAAATGGTTATTTGCACAGCAATTGTTGACTAACGAATAAATTAATCTACGATGCAGGCGCCGAACCTGTCGCAGCGGTTCCGGCATATCCCAGCGAATTAGCCGCACCAACGGTGCGGACGCTGCCGTGCCGGGGGGGCACGCCAGAGGGAATGCCGCGGCGGCGACAGGTGAAGCGACCTTTTCCGCTCCGCACGCAAACCATGCATACACCACAACGACGCGACCCTGCCGCGTCCGGGCCGGCTTGCGCCTGCGCGGGCAAACATCAGCCATAGGAACCAGAATGAAGAACGCACTTGCTTTTGCGGCGCTCTCGCTCGCCGCCATCGCTTCCAATACCTTTGCCGCCGGCAATGAGATCAACCTGCCGCCCGGCGGCCGTATCCGCGTCACCGCCAGCTTCTCGCCCAATGCGGTGCTGGCCGGCCAGTCGACCACGTTCTCGTGGAATGCCACGGGCCAGGTCGGCTTCTGCGACATCAGCGGCGTGCCGGGCATCAACTTCGGCGGCGCCAGCGGTTCGCACACGTTCACCGCCAGCACCAACCTGCAGGCCAACGTGACCTGCGAAGGCAATATCGACGGCGCCATCGGCTCCGCCAATGCCACGCTCACCGTGCAGAATCCCAACACGCCGCCCGTGGTCAACGTGAGCTATTCGCCGGCATCGATCTATGTCGGCCAGAGTTCCACCTTCAGCTGGAGTTCGCAGTACGCCAGCAGTTGCACCAGCACCGGCGGCGTGGCGGTGAACAGCACCGCCGGCAGCACCAGTGTCAGCCCCGGCGCCAGCCAATCCACCACCGTGACCTGCACCGGCACGGGCGGCTCGACCTCGGCCACGGCCAACCTGACTGTCTCGCCGCAGCCGCCGGCGCCGCCCTACGTGACCGGCTATGCCAGCCCGAGCTGGCTGCAGGCGCCGGGCTATACCTGGATCCACTGGAACTCCACCAACGCCAACTACTGCAACCTCGGTGGCACGTGGGGATCGAGCTACCAGTACTTCTCGTTCACGACCGCGCTCTGGGTCTACTGCTACGGCCCGGGCGGCACAGGCAGCACCGCGATCTGGGTGCACGTGTCCAACTTCATCACCAGCGGTGAAGACAAGGCAGCCGCCGACGTGGCGACCGGCGCAGACAAGCTCGGCATCGACCTGAAGTCCGCCACCGTCCAGCACAGCGCCGGCGACTTCAACCAGGACGGCCAGGAAGATCTGCTCGTGGTGGATATCGCCGCGCGCCAGGCCTATGTGCTGCTCGGCAAGAACGGCAGCTACGAGATCGCCAAGCAGATTGACGGCGTCGACCGCATTGAAGACATCACCGGCATCCACGTGCCGGCCGGCAAGGACGGCGACATCACGCTGCGCCTGAGCCGCTGACTCCGCGGCGGCGGTTGCGGCAACGCGCCGCAGCCGCCGCCACGATGCGATACACCTCGACGGCGCTGCGCAGGCAGCGCCGTTTTTTATTGGCCGCCTCGTCTGCAGGCCGAGTCGTTCACGGTGGGGACTCGTGGGGCGGCCAAGCGCCGCGCACCGATTCTGCCGTTTGGGCGCCAACCTCGCACAGGCTATCGGGTAGGGCGCGTGATGTGGAAAGGTATAAAAGCGCGTCGGATAATTCTTGGGTAACCGTGTCGGCAACACCCGGAAAAAACCCGCAAAGCTCTGCGACGCCGCCGGGGCGTAAGTGCAAGAGAATGCAAAATGGTGGCCGGGGACGGAATCGAACCGCCGACACGGGGATTTTCAAACAGGTGTCCGACGAATTGCCGGCCGCGCTGTGTATGCGTTTGTCATACAAATCAATTGTATGTGGGTATTTGCGCTCGCAAACGGCCGCCGGGAACCGCAGCTGACCGAGGGATTTAGGTAGCCACAGAGGAGTCACATAATCGGTTAATGTGACGGCCTTTCGATCGGTCACGGAAGCCGCAGATGTCCACATCCGTTCATCTGGACCTGACCCCGAGCCTACTCGAGTCCCTGCGTTTCGACACGAGATTGGACGAGCGCGGCAAGGTCGCCGGTCCGACGCCACCCGGCACGCGGGAGTGGGTCGTGCGCGACCTGGGCGTCCGGGGCTTGCTCCTCCGCTTGACCCCGAGGACGACGACCTGGTACGTCCAGAAGAAAGTGGGTGGAGCACCGATGCGTCGCGCCATGGGTCATTGGTGGAGCGCGAACGAAGGCTACCGCCGGCTCTCCCTTACCGAAGCGCGCAAGCGCGCCAAGATTTGGCTGGGGCTGATGGAGCAGGGCGTCGATCCGCTCGTCGAGAAAAAGAAACGTCAGCGGGCCGCGCAGTCGGAACGCGAGCGGGACGGCCTCACCCTCAAGGTCGCCTTCGACGATTACGTGGAGGCCCGCTCGCGGAAAGCGAAAGCCAGCACCACAACCGACCGCAAGAAAGTGCCCAAATGGATGGCCGGTGCTCCGCTGTGGGCGATGCCCGTGCACGACATCGATGAGGCGGCGGTGGAGGCCACCATGGGTCCGCTGCTGCGCGCGGTGGCCGACGGAACGAAGCGGCCGGCCTGGGGGCCGAAATCGCTGAGCGGCGGAACCGTCGCCAAGCTGTTCGCCTATTGCTCGGCGGCCTACGCGCGTGCGTCACCCAAGGTCGGTCTTCCGTCCGGACGCGGGGTGGGCCCGTTCGCGACGTGGCGTGCGGATCAGCGATGGCCGCAGCCGGTACGGCGGGAGACGTATTTGGCCACGGCCACCGACGCCGGACAGTCATGGCTGAAGCAGCTCGTGGATCTGCGCGCCCAAGCTCACGATCCGGACATCCTGCGGCAGCGGCCGGATCCGCGCAGCCGCGAAGTCAAGCCCCACGCGAGCGTGCTCCTGGATTTCTTCGTGTGCGTTCTGCTGTGGGGTTCGCGGAAAGAGGAGACCGCGCGGCTGAAATGGGACGACGTGGACCTGGAGCGCAACCTGGTCGTTTTCCCGGCATCCATCACGAAGTCCGGCAAAGCCGGTGTTGTGCCGCTAACCCCTTGGGCGAAGGAGGTCCTGGTCGAGCGGCGTACTGCGAACAGCGCATGGCGCCCTGACGACGAGGCGTGTTGGGTGTTTCCATCCCGACAACGGGGCAAGCCGTTGAACAACCCGCGATCGGTATTGCTGGCGCTTCAGAAGCACACCGGCCTCTGGATCACCGCGCACGACCTGCGCCGCACGTTGGCGACCGAGCTCGGGCAGGTGCAGGTATCCGCCGAAAATCTTGGGCGGTTGCTCATCGTCGGCGCGGCGTTGAACCACAGCCGGGGTGCAACCGGCGCGACGCCTAGTAATGCGACGTCAGGGTACATCCAGGAGCAAGCGGAAGTGCTGCGGCCCAGCTACCAAGCGCGGGAAGATAGGCTGCGTTCGCTCGTCGGGTTGCCTACGTTGGAACCGATGACGACGACTGCTCGAAAGGAGTCAGTCAATCTGGACTTGGAGGCCGTATTGCGACGCATCGAGTCCGATGACGGTGCGGTCGAGCAGCTTCTTGGCGCATTGCTGCGGCGACGAGCTAAGCTCGCATGACGACTCGCTGTGGTGAGATTGCAAGTAGAGTCTGCATCCGCAATGTTTTATTATTTATATGACGAGAAGTAACTTATTTGCGCAGCCTCCCTCATCGAGCAGAATCTTAAGAGGGGCGGTATGCCTTTAGAACTACTGACAGAGTTGAGATGGAGGGTGCGGTGACTTTTTGGGAAGCGCTTAACGACAATGCGAAACACCTCGCGGTACAGGCGACGCTCCTCAGTCAGCGAATCGATACTCTGCGGTCGGGCGGGCATTCCGCCGACGCGTCGATCGACGAGCTCTTCAGGACTTGTGAAGAGATCGGCCGGTTGAATAAAGCTCTGGAAAGAGAGCTTGAGAACAAGAAGTCGACGGGCCAGGAATGATCCTGCCGTCCAATGCGCACCGCGCACGTTCGGCTGGTATGAGTAAGAAAGTGGTGGAAGCTGCGATCGTGCATCGTTGCCTATGTCAGACGGACGCGAGCTTGTCCGCTACGGAGCGGTAGCTTCGCCCGATCGTTTGGTCAAGCCCATGTGCTGCTCCCCACGTTTCCAGGCGGCCCTCCGCTTGATCGGCGAGCCTCCGATCCGTTCCCGGGCGTCGAGGAGCACGCCGAGGATTTCGCTGACGCTCCACTCGGCGAGGCCGGCGCTCATCACCGCTTCGCCCAGCTCGAAGCGGCGGCGCGCGAGCGCTCGCCGCTCCTGGGTCCTCAGGCGGGCGGCGGCGAGGTGTTCGTAGAACAACGTTCGCGCCTCCTTCGTGAACTTCTGCGGCGTCTGCACGAGCGGCACCGCCGACCTACCCGACGACCGACTCACGACGATCGACGCCACCGGTCGTCCGTCGTTCGGTTCGCCTCAGCCGGTTCCTCGGCGTAATCCCAAAAACACGACGGGCTGTCGTCGTCCGGCATCGGACACGGGACGAGCCATCCCGCCGGAGAAGGGCTGTCCGAAGCCACCGCAGAACGCTCGCCGTCGAGCGGCGTCGGGTGAGGCCACGGCGCCTCGCCCTGAGACGGTTGCAACAGCGACCGATAGCGATGGCGATGCCGGCGGGCGTCGTCGTCAAACACGTTGCGCGCCCAAGCGGCGGTGCGCAGCGCGCTCTCCGCCAGCGCGACGTGCGGCCCACTCGCGCAAAAATCGGGCGAACGATCGAGCGCGTCGGCGTGCGAGCACAGGTAGTGGTCGAGCGCGTTGGCCAAGTCGAACACGGCGTAGCGGTAACTGGCGTCCATACAAGGTTCCTGGAGAGAGAAAGGGCCGCTGAGCGCGGAGGGCGAAACGAAGCGGGCGTCCGTCATGCGACGCGAAAAAAGTTGAGCGCGCGGCGAGCGCGAACGGTGGCCGCGTGGCGGAACGCGCCGACGCGCCCCCGACAGTAGTACCCGTCGTTCGCCGTGCTGCTGCGCTTCCACGGATTCAGCGTGCGGTTGGCGTCGCTGCGTTGCTCGTGCCGGCGTGCGTGCTCACGGTCGTCAATAACGACGATCACCACGCCGTGACCATCGGCGTCCTTCGCGCGTTCGACGATCGCTTGAATCAGTGCTTCCAGTTCCGGGCTTGCTTTCGGTGCGTCCATGGTTCGTCCGTGCTCGATGGGGGGTGTGTGTTCCCAGGATTAAATCGCCGCGACGAAACGGACAAGTCCGAAAAACAAGGTCATCGGTGCGGTCGTTCGTTCTTTCATCGGGCATGCCGAACGAAGGTCGCCCGGCTTTCCTCGGTCGCACGGGTTCACGCGGGCGTCGCGTTCGTCGCACCGGTGGCGCGTGCGGCAGAAGGCACCAGCCCCGTTCAACGGAGCCGAGCAGGAGCCTCTTACCCGAGCTGAGCAAGGGCGCACTTATGCAAACCCTGTGGGTTTGCGGCGGCCCTGCGGGACCGCGTGCGCCAGGGCTTCGCCCCGGACCCCGCCGCGGCGCGGCGCGAGCGTCCTTCGGTCGCCCCGGTCGAGCGTTCGGGTTCCAGCAGTCTTGGGTGGGACGGCACGCCGACGCACGAGCCGGCCGGCACGGGTTGGCGCGCCAACCGCGCAGCGGACTATGAGCGTGTACCTATTTTTTCGGACTTGTGGCGTTTTTAGCCTTTGCTACGTTGTTCGTAACTCCGAAAAAGTTCCGACGACACGCATGGCGATCTACCACGCCACCTTGAAGATCTACAGCCGGTCCGCCGGCCACACCGCGACGGCCGCGGCGGCGTATCGCGCCGGCTCGCGTGTTGCGGACGAAGACACGGGGATAACGCACGACTACACGCGGCGCCGCGACGTGGTGTCCGCCGACTTGTTCGCGCCGGACGGTGCGCCGCCGTGGGCGTCGGACATGGCGGCCCTGTGGAACGCTGCGGAACGCGCAGAGCGGCGCCGCAACGCGTGCGTGGCCCGTGAGCTGGAGGTGTCGTTGCCGGTCGAGCTCGACCGCGCGCAACGGTGCGCGCTCGCGCACGACCTCGCCCGCATGCTCGTGGACCGCTACCGAGTCGCGGTGCTCGCGGCCGTGCACCAGCCGAACCCGGGCAACGACGAGCGCAACCACCACGTCCACCTGCTGTTTTCCACGCGGGTGCTCGAGGCCCACGGTTTTGGCGCCAAGGTACGCGTCCTCGACGACCGATCGACCGGACCGGCCGAAGTGCGTGCGCTGCGGGCCGAGGTGGCCGACCGCATCAACGCCGCGTTGAACGCGGCCGGCGTGGCGGCGCGCGTCGACCACCGCAGCCTGGAACAGCAAGCCCGGCGTGCCGTCGTGCGCGGCGATCTCGACGCGGTCGCCGCGCTCGCGCGCGACCCGACCCGGCACCTGGGACGCGCCACCGCCGCAGCCGTCCGAGCCGGTCGCTCGACGCACCGCGGCGGCGAGCACGCGGAACGCATCCGCGCCAACGTGTTCTTGCTGCAGCAGTCGCGTCAGCGCGCGGCCGCGTTGCGCGCCGAACACGATCGCCGCGCGCGAGGTTCGGGCGCACGGTCCCCGCCGCACCGAAACCGTCCGACGCGTTCTCCGGGGGGCTCACGCTCTTCGGCACCGCCCGCGACTTTGCCGTTGTCCCCTTTTCTACCTGAGGAAACACAGATGTACATCGACGATCTGCAACGAACGGCGCGGCGCATCCACGACGACTTCCGTCGAGCGATGGTGAGGGACGACGAGATTGCCGCGCTAGCCCGGTGGGGCGTGCGCAGCGCGGAGAACGTGGCGTTCCTCGCCCGTCTGCGCGAGGCGGACGCCGAGGTGCGGGAGGCGGAGGACCAGCTGCTCGCGGCCCGCGGCGAGTACGGTCGAGCGTGCGTGGCGACGCAGCACGAGCGTGAAGCGCTCGAGCGGATCGACGCCGCCAAGCCGAGCGCGGTCCGATTGGTGAGACGCCGGCGGTGGGGCGAACAGCGTCGCGACCAAGAGGAAAGACTGACCGAGGCGGCGCGGACCGAGCGTCGGCTGCTGATGCGCGTCGTCGACGGCGGGCCGATGCCGGTCGTCGTGGCGATCGCGGAGAAGAAACGGTTGGATTGCTGGAACGCGCTTCGCGCCGCTGAACAAGCGTCGCGAACGCCCGGCCCCGGGCCCGCGCCCATGGCGCCGCCCGCGTCGCGAGCCCAAGGAGCGATGGCGGGTCCGGCGAACGCGCCGGTGCCCGATCGCCGCCCGAGCTACCGACCGTGAGGCGCGCTGTGACGCGCGCCCGCAGTCCACCGTGCTGAACGGACGTGCACGTACGTCAACGGTTGACGCAAGTCCGTTTCGCTTTTAGGTGTTTCGGAGCCACGAGAAGCCCATGAACACGGAAGCACCCCACGCCACCGGATGGCGCGGCACCCAGGCGCCGGCCTGCGGCGTGCGCTCATCCGCCCCGAGAACCCAACGCATCCCCGCGATCGCCCGCCAAGGAGGACGTGCCGTGTAAACCGTTCCGAGGGACCGTGTCAGCAGTCGGCAGGCTACAGCGAAGAAGGCTCGGGACCGTTGTGGGATCCCGAGCCTCCGGTGCGGCGGATTGGCTTTCCCCCGCCCATGCATCGTATCGCGTCGCCCCCCTGGGTCAATCCGCGTTCGTCGGAGGGTCAGGTGTTGCCGAATGGTTGCTTTTTCCACTTCGCAACGAAGGAGTTCGACGATGCGGCGCTTACCGCTTCTCATGCAACTGGTGTTTCAACGCCCGAAACTCTCAGACCAAAAAATCGCCAAGCGCGTGGGCCGCACGGCCCAGACCGTCCGCCGCTACATCAACTTGATCGCCAGCAAAGGCGTCACCTGGGAGGAGGTGAGGAACCTCGACGGCCGGTCGATCCATCGTCGGCTCAACGAGACCCACACCGGCCCGCGCAAGCGGCAGATCGATCTCGACGCCGTCGACGCCGCGCTCGCCGTGCCCGGCACGACCTTTCGCGACGCGTGGCGCGACTACGCCCGCATCGATCCGGAAGATGCGGTGTGCTACGGCTACTTCGTGCGCATGTACCGCGAGGCGCGTCCGTGATGGCCGCCCGTCGGATTTGGTTCCAGGGGCGGCGCAACGTCAGCGATTCCGAGACGTTCCACCGGAACTTCATGTACCGATGTACATGGTCGGCGCCGAAGAAAGTCGGGCGCTTGACAGATCCGGATCGCGCATTAGCGTGCCCCCCGAACGCCACCCCCTGGCCCACGAGGAGAGCCCCGATGACCACCTAGCTGCCCTGAACCGTTTGGCGATCCACCTGCAAAAAACGGTCGTCCAGAAAGCACGAAGGCTCACGAATCCGTGCAAGGATCCGTGAGCCTTCGGGGAACGCATGGTGCGGATGACAACCCCCGCGCCGGCATCCTAGCTGCCTGGAGCCCTGTGTCAAGCCGCGACCGCGGCAGGGCACGGTGCGCCCGACCGTTTCCCCCCTCGCCGGCCCCCGACGGGCCGGCACCTCAAGGAAACGATCATGAAAGCGACGAACCTGAAAGCGAAGAACCTGCTGTCCCCGCAAGTCTCCGCGTCGAGCGTCCCGGCCCAGCAGCTGGCGGAGCGGCGCCCCCTGCCGAAGTGGGCCCACGCCTTGCCGAGCGTGGTCCGTATTCTGGACACGACCGGCCAAGCGCTGTCTTCCCGTCAGCTGGCGGCTGCCGTCGGCTGGGGTAAGACGACCGTCCTGAAGTACGTGCAGCCGCTTCGGTCGCTGCTGGCGACCTGCAGGGACGCCTGCGCGATGACGGCGCGGAAGCTGTACGAAAAGCTGACCGGCAAGCGGGAAGTTCGCTGCACGCGGCCCGACTTCGCGGTGGTCGAGAAACGCTTGCTGGAGCCGGGTCAGACCCGGCACCGCCTGTGGACGGAGTACCGCGCGGAGCTTCCGCCGGACAAGGCGATGAGCTACCCGCACTTCACCCGTGTGATGAAGGCGAGCGGGGTGGGGCAGGAGCTGACCATGCGCCAGCAGCACGAGCCGGGTTCCGCGGCGTTCGTCGACTTCTCCGGGAAGCGTCCGTTCTACTTCGATCGTACGACCGGCGCGAAAATCCACGTGGAGCTGCTCGTCATCGTGCTGGCCTACAGCCACTACACGTTCGTGGAGGGGCTCCCGTCGCAGAAGGTCGTGGACTGGATGGCGGGCGCCAAGGAGATGTTCCGGTTCTTCGGTGGCGTGCCCGGACGCCTGGTTCCGGACAACCTGAAGTCGGCGGTCACCAAGGCGGGCCGCGTGCCGGAGATCCAGGCCGACTACCTGGAGCTCGGCGAGCACTACGGCGTGCCGATCATCCCGGCTCGTGCCCGGCGGCCGCAGGACAAGGGCATCGTCGAGGCGTCGGTGAAGCACGTCCAGCAGCACCTGCTGCCGGAGCTGGCCAAGCAGAAGTTCTACTCGCTGGAAGCGCTGAACGCGGCGATCAAGGAGCTGATGGTGGTCTACAACGCCAAGCCGTTCCAGAAGCGGCCGGGCTCCCGCCTGTCGGAGTTCGAAGCCGTGGAGCGGGCCGCGCTCCGACCGCTGCCGCAGCGTCCGTTCGTCTACTTCGAACGGGTGTCCAAGCAGAAGGTGCCGCTGGACTACCACGTGCGCGTGCTCGAGCACCACTACTCGGTGCCGCACGAGTTCGTGGGGTGGGACGCGGAGGCGCGGGCCTCGACCAACGAGGTGCAGGTCTGGATCGACGGCGAGTGCGTGGCCAAGCACCCGAAGGGAGCGCCCGGGGGGTGCACCACGGATCCGGCGCACCAGACGGAAGCCCACCGCGCTCAGGCGTTGCGTACGCCGGAGCAGGTGATCGCGTGGGGCGCGGGCATCGGGCCGTGCATGGAACAGGTAATCCAGGCGCAGTTCCGCCGGCACAAGGTTCCCCTGCAGGGCTTGCAGTCGGCGTTCGCGATCCAGGATCTGGGTCGGAAGGCCACGCCCGAGCAGCTGGAAGCCGCGGCGAAGGAGGCGGTGGCGCTCCGGGTGTTCGCCGCCTCGGACGTGAAGCGGTTGGTGCAGGCGCTGCCGAAGCTGGCGGCCGACCCGTTCCCGTCGGCCGCCCCGGCCGAGGGTGCGCCGCAACCGATGCACCGCAGCCGTCGGGCGCCGCGAACGGCCCGCACCCCGCACCGTTCGCCGGCCGCGGCCCAGGCGGTGCGCTCGTGAGCGCGCCGTCGGTGGTGGAGCAGCTGGAGGCGCTGGGCCTGACCCACATGGCCGTGCTGTGGGCGCGTCAGGAGCGGGCGGAGGACCCCCGAGAGGCGGGGGCTCGCCTGGCAGAGTTGGTGGGCGCAGAGCGGTCGGGTCGCGCCGACGGCGTGCTGGGGCGACGACGGGCGGCGGCACGGCTGGAGCAGCCGTCGGCGGATCTGCGGGACCTGCGGCACCCCGCGGAGCGGCGTTTGGACGGCGCGGTGGTGCGGGCGCTGGGGAAACTGGCCTGGGTCGAGGCCGGCTCGCACCTGGTGTTCACCGGGGGCACGGGCACCGGCAAGACGTGGCTGTCCTGCGCCATGGCCAACGCCGCGATCGAACAGGGTCGGTCGGTGCAGGCGTGGGCGGTGCCCGACCTGCTCGCGGAGTGGCAGGCGAGCGGCGACCGGCTGCACCTGTTCCGCCGCCGGTTGGGCAAGCTGGACCTGTTGATCCTGGAGGACTGGGGTGTGGAGCGGTTGCGTCCGGAGGACGCTTCGGTGATCCGCCGCGTGGTGATGGACCGCATCGACCGGAAGTCGCTGCTGATCGCCTCCGCGCTGCCGCCCTCCGCGTGGCGGCAATGGCTCGGCGGTTCGTTGGTGGCGGACGGTCTGGTCGACCGCCTGGAGGCGGCCTCCCAGGTCATCGGTCTGGAGGGCGGTTCGTTGCGGCGTAGGGGGGTGAGGGCGGCGTAGTCCGCTCGACGCGGGACGCTAGCGAAGCCACGGCACGATTGCCGTGGCTTCGTGGTTTACGCGGCGTCCAAGTCGCTCGGAGGCGGTGTCCCGAAGGTACGCCCATCGACCCGGTTGCCGTCGGCGAAAACGGTGAGCGTGGCGTACAGACCCGCTTCCGCAATCTGGCCGCCCACACTCTCACAGCCAGACACGGCCGCTTCCGCGCTGGCGTAGTCGGCTACCAGTTCGGCCTCGCCGTCCCTGCCGACCCAACGCCAAAGTTCCCAGTGGTTCGCCGCAGCGTTGAAACGGACTTCGTATCGGCGTCGAAACATGGTCCATCCACGAGCTGCGAAGGAAGTCATCATGGCGGGCCACCCGTCAACGCTCAGCACGGGCTCACGGGGGCATTTTCTTCCTAGCGTCTGGAATCTTCCTGCAAAGCCCCCCTACAAGCGCACTCGCGCTTCCGGCTTCTTGCCTACGGGTCGGGCCAACACCCGGTCGAGGCTCTGCGCAGCGCACCGGCTCTGCCATTCCTCTAACTCGTGCCAACCCATACCGTTGGCCACCTCGAACACGAGGCTCCGCTGCTCCTCCGACATGAGTGCCCCGGCATTGACCAGGGTTCTCACCGCCGACCAGTTCTCCTTGGACAAGGCGATGGCAAAGGGCGTGAGGCCCCGCTTTTCCCGAGCATCGACTTGGGCGCCCGCGTCGAGCAAAGCCTGGGCAAGGAAGCTGTAAGGCGCCCCGTCTTCTTCCGGGTCTTCCGCGATCGCGGCGGCCCAATGCAGCGCGGTCGCTCCCTGCGCGTCCCGGGCGGACACGTCCTGCCCCGCGGCCAGGAGCAACGGGACGTAGGACGGCGGGCACTCGCCGGCGACCGCCTCCTGCAAAAGCGTGCGCTGGGCCGCCCATGCTTCCCTGGCCAACTGCGGCACCGGCCAGTCGAGCGCCTCGTCCCCCTTCAACGCCTCCCGCGTTGCGGCGTGGTGGAGCAGCCAGGCCTCCACCAGCTCACGGCCGGCGCCGGGGCGATCCGCGGAGTCGTTGCGCTGTTCGTAGAGCAACGCCATTCGGTCGGCCGCTGAAGCCGAGGCAAACCACTCTTTCGTCGCGCCGTTGAAGGCGGGCGCCGAGCTGACGGCCTCGGTGGCGAGGGCGACGGCGACCGCGGGCTGGGTCCACACCTGAGGCTTCGGGCGCCAGCACGCCAGCACGTCGTGGAAGGCTTGGCGTCGCCCGCCGGAGGGCGCGTTGTCCCGCTCCATCGCCTCGATGTGGGAAAAGCGGTCGGCCTCGACCAAGAAGAATGGATTTCGCAAAGCGGACTCCTTCTGCGCGGCCGAGCCGCCCGGGGGACTACGAAGACGAGGCGGCGAGCCGCGTTCGCGGCGTGGGTAGGGATGTGGATGAAAGAGCGTGGCTGGCTACTTGCTCGGACCGTCCCGCGCCGCGACCAAAGCCGCGACCAAGTCAGGGTGCGCTGAGACCGAGGCCACGTGGTCGATGGCCCGGTTGCCCGGGCTGCCTGCGGTGGGATCGGCACCGGCTGCCAGGAGCAAGCGCGCGGCCTCCGCAAAACCGTAGCGCACGGCGCCGGAAAGCGCCGTCCACCCGAAACAGTCCCACCGGTCCACGTCCTTCGTCGTCGTCAGGAGCCGCCGCACCAACGGCAGCGCGCATTCCTGCGGCGGCATGTCCCCATCGTCTCCATCGAGGTTGTAAGACGTCGCCGTTTTCAGAGGGGTGTCGTCGTCCCCGTCCGGGTGGTTCGGATTCGCCCCGTGATCGAGCAGGTAGGCGGCCGTTCGGAAGTCGCCAGCGCTCAGCGCGTCGTTCAGCGGCGTACGCCCGTCGGAACATTCCGCATCGGGAGAGAACTCGGGCGGAGGAAGCTCACCGTAGGCCCGTTCTTGGTCGGCCAACGCGGCGCGCAGCGCCCAGTAGGCGTAGGCGTCTTCGGTAGCCCCCACCGCGAGAAGCACCCGAGCGCGCACGTCGTCCGGAGCCTGCACCACCGCCTCGGCAAAATGCCGCAGCCGTTTCGATGCACGCTTCCTGTCGAACACTTTTTGAGCAGCCCCGACGAACTCGACCCAGACCTCATTGGGCTTGGTCCACTCCATCAGGAAGCTCCGAACGCGCGATGCCTCAATCGTCTCCCGGGCCATGTAGGTCAGTTGCGCGGAAGGCAGATTCGACAGCAGGTCGTCCAAATCGCAATCGAACACATGCAGCATGGCAGCACCTCCGTGTGACGTGCACGCCAACCTAACGGGGATCGCCGATTCGTCAAGTGGGGCACTTGGCACCAAGGGTTGTCCGAAATCACGACCCGGGCCGGCCCGTCAGAAAATTACTGCGCGTTGGCCAAGCAGGACTGGCTGGCCAACTTTGCAGGATTAACCACATAGGAAAGCGGACGGTGAGTGGGGATTGCTGACGACTTCAATCGGCACCATCGACCCCCGGTGCGCGACAAGCTGAAAATCATCGCAGAAAAGCACGGTAACCATCGATTGGGGAAGTCGCCCTTACCAGTCGGTCAAGGAGCTGATCGAGTTTCGCGACGCGGTGGCTCACTCGAAGACCCAGGACGTTTCCATCGAGCTCATTTCGGGCGCGAGGCGCGGTCATGCGTCGCATTGGCCCTCCCTGTGCGATCGGGACACCGCTGAACGGTTCAGCGACGACGTCGAAAGGATCATCAAGGATTTTCCCGAGCGGGTAGGGATTTCCATGCCTCGCGAATCGCAGCTGTCCGAGCAGGTCGAGGAGCAGGCCGACTGACGGATGGCCTTCTTGCGATCTGGGTATTGGGCGACGAACCGACGTCCCGCGTGCTGTGCCCTCGCAATTGCGCTCGGCTAAATCGCTTGATCAAACGGCGAACCACGCTGGCTCCGATCCCCAGCTGCTGAGCGCTGGATCGCAACTAGCTCGTGAGGCAAGCCACGGGGTGAGAGATCCGGCCAACTTGGGACACGAATACTCCATCGACGGCACAATTGGATGCTTCATGGACTTCGACATTCGCGAGATCGGCGCGACGCTACTGGTTGGATCGTTCATCTTTCTGGTTGCAGAAGGGTTGCTGTCTTTTGTATTCAGGATCGACTTGACCGGTTTTTATCAAGGAGAGTTCTTCGGATTTCCCGGAAACCTCAAGGCCGAACAAGACGCTGCCGGAAGCGAAATCGACCATGGCAAGCGCGAGCAGAAGGCGCGGCGACAGGCCACTGAACGGAACGAGGGGAAAATAGCCTCGCGTCCCAAACAATATCCAATTCCTTTTACGGTCTTTCTCGCTATCTCGCTGGTCGTTGGCCTGATCGGGGAAGATCTGGCGATGCACATCGTCGAGGAGCAGCCGGAGGTTGTTTCTGCACCGGCATCCTCGCTGGTCAGGTATGTTTCACCAACTGGCAATTTCCTAGGGGTCAGGTTCGACTCACTTTCGAGCAAGCATCGCGCTCGCGCCGCACGGCTCGTTGAAATAGCCGCTACGAAAAAATGTGATGCGAAACAGAACGCCGCACTTGAGAAAGAGCTTTCTTCCGGGTTGATCGGCCCGATGATAACTGCTGCGTCCGCCTCCGAGCAGAAAGGGGATTGCATACCTGAGTCAGCCAAAGTGAGCTTGACAGCTCTCGGAAAGAGCTTGTTTCAGCTACGAACAATCCAATCGATTTGCGGCGCAGTGCAAACCCTGCAAAAGGATGGGTCGAATGACGCGGGCAGTTCGAGTTCCGTACGACAGGCTGACGTCCCCACGCCTCCAACATGGCCCGCTCTATGGCAAATACTGAGCGCCGATGGCGAAGCCACTTTGCAGGTCACGGATAGAAGATGGCAGAAGCTAGTGGGATGTCTTTCGGCAACCTACTATCACGCAAAGAATCGGAATTTCCTAGAGCCAACGATGTTTGAAGAGCTGCGGCGCATTGATATTCGGCGCAAGCTCACCGGTGCCTTTGCATTCTTTGCCTTGTTGTTCCTGTTACCGGCCATAACGGTAGTGTCCGCCCTGTCGGTTTGGCGCTTATGGCAAATTGCGGATACCCGGGTGCTGACGGCGGCCGCCGCAGCGAACGGCCTGCTACTTGTTTCTACTTTCTTTACTGCAAAATTTGAGCATTACAAAAACATCGAGTCCCTTCAGGCAGCTTTGATCGGCGCAATCGTCGCTCCATTCTTGATCGCTGTCCTGGCAGGGCTATGGCGGTGGATCCACGCACCAAAACCCGATGCCAACGCAACCGCCCATCGCAAGCTAGCGTGGTTGATCTTCATGTCGGCTGTCCTGATGCTTGTAATACGGTTCGCGCACATCGGAGTAACTCGGGGATTGGACACCGGCACGCTGGTTCGAAGTATTTTCGCATTCAGTAGCTGGTTTACGCCGGCGATTTATTTGCTGGCATCCGTGGTGTCAGCATGGTTGCTATGGAGGGGTTTTGAACGCAACGAAGCGTGGCCACGTCCACAAAATTCGGAGCGCTCACGTATCGGGTCCGGCCTGATCTTGATTGGCACACTGATCGCCGTTTACGTCGGTGGACTTCATGCTTGCGCCATCGAGTCCCGGGAATTCAACGGACGCGTATTCGGCTACTACTCGACGATTGGTCGGTACGAAGAAACCGCTGGCGTCGGCGTCCCCGGCGATAATCCTTTTGGCAGCGAGCGGCTTCAAGCCACGCTTGAAGGTATCAAAGCTCGGCCGAACGCAGCGTCCACTTGTCTTGGGTCGGCGACGTCGCAAGGTCCGGCATCCCTGACTGCGTGCTCACCGCCAACCGAGCCGGCCAAGGAACCGATGGCACCGATCAGCCCGGACCTGCCCCCCAAGCAAGAAGAGGCGAACAGCGGCTCGGCCTCACAATAGATCGACGACGGAGGCGATGAAAGGTCCAGTTATGGAAAGGGCGCGCTGCAGCGCGCCCCGCCTCGCCAACAACACTGGCCTGCTAGCACCACCGAACCCGGCGTTGACTTCGAGCGCTCCGTGGACCACCACCTCGCGCGGGTGAACCGTCGTGCCGCCCGCGGAGGCTGCTGAAGAGCCGGTCGGCGGCGAGGGTGTTGTGGCGGTACCGAGCCGCAGCACCCGGAACTCATCGTGCGGCAGGCACCCGATGCGCATGCGCAAGACATCGGCTGCGTCGGTCGGCGTTCGGAAGGCACTGCCGATCGAGCCGGCGGAGCAGCATGCCCCGAGCGGCGCCGAGATGCTTGATGCGGGGATCGGCACTGTTCCCGGGCCACAAGGAGGCGCACAGACCGCTCGAGCAGTCGGTTACGGGTTGAGGGCCAAGGGCTCACGCGCCACGCTGGTCCGAGCGCGGTTGTAGCGCGTCGCGCGAACTTGGTCCCGCCGACCGGAGCGGCCCGGGTCCTCGCCACCGCGCATGAGGGAACCGCGGGCCAGGCGTCGTTCACCGATTGGACCGTGGCTCGTCTTTACGCCTGCAAGGCATCCGCAGCGTTGAGGGCGGCATCGAGCGGACTGATTCGACCCGCCACCGTGCAGAAAAGCTCACGCTGCAGTTTGGCGAAGTCTGCCTGGATGGCTCTTCGAGCGGCCAGGAAGCGCCATCGGGTGCTCTCGGTGTTCCCGCGCCCCATCGCCGCCAAGCGGTGGGCGCCGATGGCGTTGCTCAAGGCGGCCCATCGCACGGCGAGCGGGGCCTCTCGGAGCTTGTTGACGGTCGGACAGTCAATCGGCTCCGAGCCTGACGCTGCAGCGGCCGCCAACTCCCGGACCGCATCTTCCATCGATGAACCCGTGCCCTAGGCCAGCTCCGGTCGCCGACCGTTATCGCAACAGCGGAGACAGCGACGGTAGCCGTGTGTGCGGCACACCCTTCGCGCAATTTCTTATGTGCATAATGCGCACGCTGCATCTGTTCCAGAGTTCACGATTGTTCCTTGCAGTCTGAATCCGGGTATCTCACCAAGGAGGAGTTTCGGTCATGGTCAAATTTTTCGTCAGAGCTACTGAGACAGGACGAGTCGTTTACCTTCCCCTCGATGAAATCTGCCTTGAGATCCTGGAGGTCGACTACGAGAAGCAGGGAGTTTATGGAAAACAGCTGACCGCAATCTACCAAGGCGTTACGTACAATCTAGGGCAGATGGATCACACCGGTGATGAAAGGCTCGCAGTCCAAGGAATGCTCTCTAAGATTTCGGTAGAGATTCGTCTTTGACCGACTTGGTCAGCTCGTTGTAGCGCTGGATCCATTCTGGAATCCGTTCGTTCAGCCGTTGAGCGTGGTGAGCGAACGCCTGGTTCTGATTGATTCCGAGGCGATGATTGAACGGCTCGATGCAGAATCGAACCTCGGCCAGCAGTAGGTGATGGTCCAGCTCCCAATCAGTCTTGGGGAGGTGGTTCGGCACGTCGGACATGGGCGATCCTCAACAGGGCGTGTTCGTAACGGCCGAGGCAAAGCGTTCTCAGCCACCGTCACCCTGCCTTGGATCGCGCGACGGCCGATCGTCTGATTTCGCCGGCGATGCATCCAAGACACGGGTCATCTGTACTTACCAGATATTGTCCGTCGCGCAAGCCCGTGCTGGATGACGGTCCATGGCCGAAGAGAACGACGGCGGGCCGGGCTGCTTTCGCCATGGTTTTCCTGTGACCGAGCGCCCGCATCGGCAGGAGCTCTGGCGCCTCGGCCCCGTGCGATGGATTGCGTTCGGCGCGTCACGAAACGATCGCCAACATCACGGCCGGCCGGAGTCTCACTGCCGGTAAAGCTCGTCGCATGGTAAGCGTCCGCCCAGACCACCTTCCACCGCGAACAAATCAAAGCGATCCTTACCCCGCCAGCTGCCATCGGTGTGGCAACAGCTCGGCGATGCGGCGGTAGGGATGAGTCGGCAGTCGGGTCAGCACATCCTTGAGGTAGGCATAGGGTTCGTGCCCATTCTGATTGGCTGTGGCGATCAGGCTCATGATCGCGGCGGCACGCTCGCCGGCGGCTTTGGATCCGGCGAAGAGCCAGTTCTTGCGGCCCACGGCGACAGGGCGGATGGCGCGCTCGACCGGGTTGTTGTCGATCGGCACCAAACCGTCGTCGATGTAGCGAACCAGCGCCGGCCAGCGCTTGCGCGTATGCGCAAGGGCTTTGGCCAGGCCGCTGTTGGGCAGTACGCGTGCGGAGACGTCGGCGATCCAGCGCTGGAACTCGTCGAGGACGGGGCGTGCTTTGTGGTGTCGCAGCGCCTGGCGTGCGGGCGGATCCAGGCCTTTGGCTTCGGTCTCGATGTGATAAAGCTCAGCTATAAAGCGCAGCGCGTGTTCGGCTTGCGTACTGGCTTGGGCAGCATGGAGTTGGAAGTACAGTCGTCGGACGTGTGCCCAGCAGCCGACCTCGGTGATGCCGCCGGCGAACAGCGCCTTGTAGCCGCTGTAATCGTCGACCACGAGACTGCCGCGGAACGCTGCCGCAACCGCGCCCTGGGCATCGGCATGCGTGGTAACGCCGAGGAAGCGCTGCGCGTGTTCGCCGCTGCGGCTCGTGCAGAAGTCAAAGATCGTGATCGGTGGCCCGTTGGCCGCGGTATACGCAAATAGGTAAGCCCGCGCCGTCTTGCCGGCGCCCGGATCGAGCAAGGCGACCGGCGTTTCATCCGCATGAATCACCGGCTGTTGCAGCAAGTCAGCCTTCATCGCTGCCACCAGCGGCATCAGCGCCACGCCCGCGGCACCGGTCCAGCCGGCCAGCGTGGAGCGGGCCAACTCGATGCCGCTGCGCTGATAGATCTGTTGCTGGCGATACAGCGGCAAATGATCGGCGTATTTGCTGATCAGCACGTGTGCCAGCAAACCCGGCGCCGCACGGCCGCGCTCGATGACACTCGGCACGCTGGGTTCTACCGTGATCGTCTCGCACGCACGACACGCGTACTTCGGATAGATGTGTCGTTCCACCCAGAACTCGGCGGCTTTGCAATCCAGCCGTTCCGTCACGTCTTCGCCCATCGCCACGAGCGCGCCGCCACAGCTCTCACACGTGCACGCTGCCGGCTCATGACGTACCTCCACGCGCGGCAGATGCTCCGGCAACGGCAGCCGCTTGGGCTGACGACGCGTCGACGGTGTCGAACGCAGCGAGGCCAGTTCGTTCTCGATCGCGGCAATATCTTCGTCGAGTGTTTCGTCGAACAACAGCCGCTGCGCCGGATCCAGTTGTTCGGAACGACGGCCGAAGCGCAGGCGGTTCATCGCCGCCAGCTGTGACTCCAACGCCTTGATCCGCGCTTCGCGATACGCACCGATCGTGGCCATCTCGGCGATCTGTGCATCACGCCGAGCAATCACCGCATCGCGCTCAGCAACTGCCGCCAACGCGGCGCGCAATTGTGCGTGCAGATCGTCGGAGGCAGGGGCATCGATACTCATGCGCCGATAGTAAAGTCACACCAATTCGCCGACCAGAGGCTTCGCGCACAAACGATGCCAATCGACACCGGTGCACAGCCAGGCGAACGCCTGCGCGTCGATCTCACACACCCGATCGCTGCGTCGCGGCCACACGAATCGGCCTTCGCGCAAGCGTCGAACGCACATCCACACGCCGTGCGCATCCGCGCAGATCACCTTGATGCGTGTACCACTGCGATTACGGAACACGTACGCGCCACCGGCCAACCCATCGTGACCAAACTTCGTCGCGATGGTCGTCAACAATCCGTCCATGCCACGACGCAGGTCGATCGGTTCGATTGCAATCCACCACGACGCCGGACTCAACATGCAGCCAGCTCGCGCAGCAGCGCCGCGACCCAGCGCGGCTCCGTTCCCACCGGGACCAAAACACGCAGCCCGCCCTGCCGCACTTCGATCGCTGACGCTGGGACCTGTTCGGCCACGACACGAACAGGCACCAGCGCCTGACCCGGCGTCGCGCGCAAGCGACGCTGCAGCACGCTGCTCCACTTCGCCAGTGTCATCGCATTGAGCCCGTGCCGCTTGCTGTACTGCTTCTGCGTCAGGCCACTCGCACGCCACACATCAACGTGCTGCTGCCAGAATCGCTCTGACCTTGGAATTGCCATGCTCGACGCCTCTGCGGGTGGAGAGGCGAGCATTGGTGCTTTGCTGTAGTTGGGGAAGGTGGCGAGGGCGTACGCTTACGTCGCATGCCGCTATCCTCGCGGAAAGCAGTCAGCATCGATTCGTTCCCACCCTAGCCAGCAACCAAGGGGACTGGCTAGAAACCAGCGTCGTGTCCGTCCATTCCGTCTCGCGAAGGAGCGCTGCGACCGCCTTGATCGCAGCGACTTGGACTACTTCACGGTCGACGCCGAGGGTTTGTTGGTGGAGCAGCCGTCGATCAGGACGATGTTCTTGGCCTTATCGATTTTCAGGTCCTGCAAGATCTTTTTCACCCGCGTCCATTCGCCATCGGTGAAGTAGAGAATCACCGTGATGGACGACGACGTGTCGTTGGCCTTTTCGTAGATCTGCACCTGGTTCTGCAGATTCGTTTTCAGCTTGGTGTTCCGCGCCAGCTTGAACTCCACCAGCGTTTTGTCGGCGTTGCCTTCCGAGATCTTGTAGTCCACCGGACCCCGGCCGTTGTTGACCTCACGGTTGACGTCCATCCGCGACGCGAACCACGTCAGCCGATAGAGGAGCTGAAGGTGAGCTTCTTGCGTGATCGGCTTTCCGTTGATGTAGAAGATCCGCCAGCCATCCTTGTGCTCGATGACGTCCTTCAGGAAGTTGACTCGCGCCATGCTCTCGGTGAAGGAATTGCCGCCGGTGTAGAACACCGTTCCTTCCAAATGCTCCCGGACCAACCGGGACACTTCGTCGACGAACTGCGCCTGCGTGTCGGCCACCTTCTTCTTGCTGGTCCGGTGGGCTTCGTCGGCCGTGTCTTCCTTGGCGCGAATGAAGTGGTCCAACAGGACCGGAAACTCCTCCACAGTCTGCGCCGCCAGTCGCTTTCGCTCCTGATTCGTCGCGTCTTCGGCCAAACGGGACATGAAATAGGTGTCGATCTGATGGCGCAGCTGCTGGTTCGGGATGGATTGATAGACGTCCTCGATCCCGTCCAGCAGGTCGCCGCGATTGATCCACGCCTCGTCCCTGGTGAGCATGTCCCTCGGCGTCAGGATCACGTAGTCGCCGTTGACAAACGGCAGCTCGTACTTTCCCGATGTCCACCGCTTGCTGGCCGGATTGAAGGCCACCCGATTGACCGCGACCACCCTCACCAGCTCGGCGCGCAGATGGGTCTTGGCAAAGGTCTGGGTGTACTCCAGCAGGAACTGCTTGATCAGGTTGGTGACGAAATCGCTCAGGTGGTCGCGGCCTACCCCATCGCTCAGTAAACACAGCTTCTCCAAGTGGCTGGACTTGGTGATCTTCTCGGCGCCGAAGTCGCGAAAGACGTGGTGGAGGTTCTTGTGCAGCGTGTTGGCGAACTGCGTGCCCAGGCCGTTGCCGCTGTTGCCCGACCGGCTGAAGCCCAGCCAGTTCTGCTTGACCTCCGCGAAGCGGAACCACTGGTCGATATGGACTTGGGTGAGCGCGCCGGTGGCGGACACATCGCGCAGAAACTTCAAGTAGTCGATGATCTGTTCATGGAGACCCTGGTAGACCGCGTTCTCGCTGTCGAACAGTAGGAACGGGTCGATGAACAGTGGCAGGTCGTTGACGAGCGACACGTTGAAGGCGCCGTAGGAATCCAGGGCCGCCTTGTCCACCTCGAAGAAATCCGAGAAGTAGATCCCCACACGTCCCGTCGCACCGGTCCGCGTCATTTCGACTGCTCCTGTGGCCCGAGTTCGATGATGCCACCATCCTCCGCGCATACAGGCCGGCAGCCAAGTGGGCAGTACATGCCTCATCTGATTCTTGCCGGGCGGTCCGCGCGACGGCGAAACGCTTCGATCGGACAAACTCAACGTGGACGGCTACAGGGTTCTGGGGTTCGACGGACGCGGACCAGCCCAAGGACGCCGACGTCGTCGTGATGGCCCACACCTCGATCCACGGGAACGATCGGCGATGGACGTGGGCCACGCCGGGTGGGCGAACGCCCGCGATACCGGGAAGCTCAGCCACGACTAACGATGTAGCTTCGCAACCGATCGCGAAGCGTCGCCCAACGGTTCACGCACGCAACCAACGCCGGGCCCGATGGCAACCCCGATGGTCTTTCTGCGGCCGCACGGTGGCCGACTTGGTGGATCGGTTTGACGCCGTCTGGACGCCGGCCGAGCCCGAACGGCTCGAGCGGGCCAAAAGACGGGACGAGGAGCGGGCCGCCGAGAAGGCGGCTCGGACGGCTGGGCGGGCACCGACGAAGGCGGGCGGGCCGATGGCCGTGCCGACGGCGGTGACCGAGAGGCGGGGCGAATCGGGTCCGCCCGATGGGGATGCGGGGGGCGGGCCGATGGCGGGGATGCTGAAGGCCGGGGCGACGGGTGCAGCGGACGGGCGGGAGGCGGGGGCTTCGCTGCAGGCAGGGGCCACGGCGGAGGCGACCGGGGCGGCGAATCGGGTCCGCTCGGCGTGATCATCATGGCGCCAGGCGAAGACTGAGCGCCGGGCAGGTCCAGCAGGCGCGACCGTGGCGCGAAAGCCCGACTATTCGGACAAGCCTCTGTTTTTTAGGCAACAAAAAAGGCCAGCTGGGCCGGCCTTTTTTGCTGGTAGCTCAGAGATCCGAAGAGCTCTGTTCTCATTTTCGCGAATCAATCTTACGAGGGGCGGCGGCGAATGTCAAACTGGAAATCGTGGTCGACTCGGCGTAGCGTTAGCGTCGGTTCACCGGCCCGGTAGCTCAACTGGATAGAGTTCTCATTTTCGCAAATAGAGGGTTGTGGGTTCGAATCCCGCCCGGGCCTTACGAACCTGTAGAGTGAAGCGTAGCGGGGAGTTGCGACCCTGCGGAAGGCCGCCTTCGGGCGGCCTTCTTTTATGGTGCTGCAGCTGGAGCTATCCAGTATCGATCGACTGCGATGGTCTCTTGGAATCCGTTCCCGGGGCGTCCGGGAAGCAGGGGCCATGAAGCAGGCCGGGGGGCAAGAGGGAGGCTGGGGGCACCCAAGAAGCAGGGCGGGGGCATGCGTCCAGTGCTGGTTCGGAGGGGCGTGTGCCTAGTCCTGGCCCGGAGGGGTGCTGGCCCGGAGGGGCATGCGCCTAGTTCTGGCCCGAAGGGCATGCGCCTAGTTCTGGCCCGGAGGGCATGCGCCCAGTGCTGATTGTTACCTGCACATTCCAGCTGGGCGGGGGGGGGGGGGGGGGGGGGGGGGGGGGGGGGGCGGGGAGGGGGGGGGGGGGGGGGGGGGGGGGGGGGGGGGGGGGGGGGGGGGGGGG